>DATJOV010000348.1:0-3115 GCA_035506735.1 Acidimicrobiales bacterium
CTGGCCACCATCGAGATACCGGCGCCCGCAGGCGAGATCGCCCCCCACTGGCTGAGCTATCCCGGTCCGCCGCGGGCCGACGTGCTGCTCCCGGCCGGATACAACCGCCGCACCCAGTACCCGCTGGTCGTGTTCTTGAACGGGCTCGACTTCGACTACGCCTCCTACGCCAACTACGGATTAACGGCGCCGTTCGACCACCTGGGGGCGATCGTGGTCATGCCCGAAGGGGGCAACGGCTGGTACACGGACTGGTGGAACGACGGGACCCGGGGCGACCCCTCGTGGGAGAGCTACGAGCTCGACACCGTGATCCCGGCCGTGCTGGCCCGCTACCCCGTCCTGCCCGAACGGGGCGAGCACGCCCTGATCGGGATCTCCATGGGCGGGCTCGGGGCCGTCTACCTGGGGGGGAGGCTCCCCGGGTTCTTCGGGTCGGTGGCCACGCTGTCGGGCTTCGTGGACACCGGGCTCAACGGGGCCGCCCTCCAGCCCACCATGGCCCTGTTCTCCCAGGCGGCGCTCAAGGGCGACGACGACCCCGATCCCGTCGACGGCCCCCCCGGCGGCTTCTACGCCGCCGGGCACGACCCGGCGCTCCTGGTCGGGAACCTGGCCCACACCCGGGTGTTCGAGACCACCGGCACCGGCGTCCCGAGCAGGGCCGAGCCCCGCCCCACCCAGTTCGAGACCCTGGAGGAGCGAAGCGTCATCTACCCCATGAACGAGCGCTACCACCGCGCCCTGGTGGCGGCCCACGTCGACGTCACCTACCAGGTCCACACCGGGAACCACGACATCCCCGACTTCCTGGCCGAGATCAGGGCCATGCTGGCCTGGGGCCTGTTCGAGCCGGTCGTGGCCGAGCCGGTGTCGTGGACCGACCGGACCGTGGCCACCACGGGACAGCTGTGGGACCTCGACTACCGCTTCGCCGCGCCCCCCACCCGGGTGGTGACCTTCCACCAGCGCGGCACGACGCTCACGATCAGCGCGGCGGGGTCGGCCGTCACCATCACCACCGGTGCCGGCTGCGCCGTCCACAGCGCCACGCCGGCCACCGTGCACCTCCCGGACCGCACCCCGGTCTCCCCCCGCCGGCCCGAGGCCGTGGCCCGTCGCCCGTGCCGGTGACGGAGAGGCACCGGCTCCCGGGCCGGGCCGAGCGCCTCAGAGGTGGTTGAAGCCGCCCGCCTCGCTCTGGACCATGGGGACGGTCACGGGGTGGGCCCGGAGGTGGGCGATGGAGGTGCGGACGTCCTCGAGCAGGGCCGTGGCCAGATCGCGCGTCACCCCCTGGCGCACCAGGATGCGCTGGACGGGCACGTCGGCCAGCTCGCCCGTGAGGGGATAGGCGGGGACCTGCCAGCCGAAGACCCGCAGCCGGTCGGCCAGGTCGAACAGGGTGTAGCCGGGCTCGGCACCCTCGGCGATGCGCCACGCCACCGAGGGGATGCCCTGGCCCGGGTCGCTCCCGACCAGCAGCTCGAAGGGACCGAGCTTGACGATCTCCCGGGCCAGGTACGACCCGGTGGCGTAGCACTCGTCGTGCACCCGCTTGTAGCCCTCGCGTCCCAGGCGCACGAAGTCGTAGTACTGGGCCACGATCTGGCCGGCGGGGCGCGAGAAGTTGATCTGGAACACGGGCATGTCGCCCCCCAGGTAGCTCACGTGGAAGATGAGGTCCTCGGGCAGCTCGGCCAGGTCGCGCCACACCACCCAACCCACCCCCAGGGGGGCCAGCCCGAACTTGTGGCCGGAGGTGCTGATGGACTTGACCCGGGGCACCCGGAAGTCGAAGGCCACGTCGGGAGCGCAGAAGGGTGCCAGGAAGGCGCCGCTGGCCCCGTCGATGTGGAGGTCGACGTCGAGGCCGGTGTCGCGCTGGAGGCCGTCGAGGGCCTCGGACAGCTCGGCCACCGGCTCGTACGCCCCGGTGTAGGTCACCCCGAAGGTGGGGACCACGAAGATGGTGTTCTCGTCGACGCGCTCGAGCATGGAGGCGGCGTCCATGCCGTAGCGCCCGGGCGCCATGGGCACCTCCCGGATCTCCACGTCCCAGTACCGGGCGAACTTGTGCCAGACCACCTGCACCGGCCCGCACACCATGTTGGGCCGGTCGGCCGGCTTGCCCGCCGCGGCCCGCCTGGCCCGCCACCGCCACTTGGCGGCCATGCCGCCCAGCATGCAGGCCTCGGAGGACCCGACCGTCGACGTCCCCACGCTGTTGGCCCCGGCCGGGGCGTTCCACAGGTCGGCCAGCATGTGCACGCAGCGCCGCTCGACCTCGGCCGTCTGGGGGTACTCGTCCTTGTCGATCTCGTTCTTGTCCATGGCCTGGTCCATGAGGAGATGGACCTCGGGTTCCTCCCACGTCTGGCAGAAGGTGGCCAGGTTCTGGCGCGAGTTCCCGTCCAGGATGAGCTCGTCGGAGACCAGCTGATAGGCCTCGCGGGGCGGGCGCTCGTGGGCCGGGAAGCGGTACCTCGGCAGCGGGACCGACAGGCCGCTCCCGGCGTAGACCGAGTCGAGGGACCCACTGACGGATGCCCGGTGGTGCAGGGCCATGACGACCTCCTCCGCGACCTACCCCGGGCGGGGCCACCGCCCGGGGCAGGCTACCGGAGGTCAGCGTCGCTGGTGGGCCGCCTGCTCGGCCTCGTGGGCCTTGGCGGCGGCCCGGGCCTTCTCGGCTTCGGCCTCCTTGGCGGCGGCGTCACGCTTCGAGGCGGCCTTGTCCTGCTGGGCCTGGCCCTCCTTGCGCAGGGCCTCGTCGTCGCGCACGGCGCCGACGGCCTCCTTGGCCTTGCCCTTCACCGACTCCACCACGCCGTCCACGGCCTCACGCGGTCCCGAACCACTCATGATCGTCCTCCTCGTCTCGTTGTTCTCGTTGTCACGGCTGCCGTTGGCCTGCTCCTGGCGCGCCCCGGTCCGGGCCCGCTCACGACGAGCGGCTCACCGTGCCGGCGAAGACGCGCCGCAGGGTGTCGCAGAAGGCGGGCAGGTCGTCGGGCTTGCGACTGGTCACGAGCAGGTTCGGCTCGTCGGCGCAGATCACCACCGGTTCGTCCACCCACGTGCCTCCGGCGTTCTCGATGTCGGTGCGCAGGCT
>DATJOV010000349.1:0-10941 GCA_035506735.1 Acidimicrobiales bacterium
ACGTGGACGCCCGCCGCTCACCCGCCGGGCGCCTGGGCCGCCTGCACGAGTTGGGCTGGGCCGCCACCTGGCTGTGCTCGCCCTACGCCGCCTTCGTCACCGGCCACACCCTGGTGGTGGACGGGGCCAACTGGCTGCGCCGGGACTTCGTCATGCCCGAGTTCGTCCCCGTGCGCGACCAGATCGCCGGCGTCCTCGGCCCCCGCCCGTCCTGACCCTCCCGTCCCGGCCGTCGCGGCCCGGGCCCCGACCCCGGGTGGCACGGCGAGCCCCCCGGGCGCGGACGCGTCCCATAGGCTCGCCCCGATGGGCGCCGGACCGTTTCCCTGGTGGGGCGACCGCTCAAGCCCGTCGGGGGAGGCGGCCGACACTGTTGCGGTGCCGGCACCGCGGACCGAGACGATCCCGGCCGGGCCGGCACCGGCCCCCGGCACCGCCACCCACCGTGGCGCGCGGGCCGGGGTGGACGCCATGCGGCTGCGGAGCTTCATCGGCCTCAGCCTGGGTCTGGTGGGACCGAGGGCCAACCTGGCCGTGTCGGGCGTCCTGCTCACCCTGCTGGTCTCGTCGCGGGTGTCCAGTGCGGTGGCCATCACCCTCGCCCTGACGGGCAACCGGCTCATCGGGTGGATCGCCTACCCCCTGCTGGGACGGGCAAGCGACCGCACCCGCAGCGCCGCCGGCCGGCGCGCCCCCTACATGTCGGCCGGCCTGCTCATCATGGGCGTCTGCACCTGGGCCTACACCCTGGTGTCGGGGTTCTGGCCGCTCGTGGGCCTCATCGTCGTGGTGAAGACGGCGAGCGTGGTGTTCGGCCTCACCAACGTGGCGGTGATCCCCGAGACCTTCGGCAAGAGCCGCACGCTCAAGGCCGCCACCCTCATCGGCGCCTTCGGCCTGCTCGTGAGCCTGGTCATCAAGGGCACCGTCATCGCCACCTGGCGGGCCAACGACCCGGCCAGCTGGAACCTGGCCTTCCGCATGGCGGGGGGATTCATGGTGGTGGTGGCCGTCGTCGTGATCCTGCTCGTGCGGGAGTCCCCCGCCGCCCGGGAGTTGGCCGAGCGGGACCGCCGCCGCCGCATGCGGCCGTGGCGCCAGGAGCTCTCGGAGATCCTGGCCGTCCCCAACGCCCGGGTCCTCGTCACGGGCATCCTGGTCTTCTGGGCCGGGCTGAGCGCCACCGGCTACCTGGCCATCGTCTACTTCCAGAAGGTCCAGCACGCCGGGGCCAACGCCCAGACCATCGCCGGCTGGGTCAGCGGGGTCCCCGTGGTCATGGTGGGCCTGGCCGGGGGCTACCTCCTCAGCCGGGTGCTGACCCGCAAGCAGGTGGCGGTGCTGGCCCCCCTGGCCGGGGCGGCGGTGTCGCTGGTGCAGTTCACCACCACCCACATCTGGCAGACCGTCGTCCTGGCCTTCGCCGGGGGGCCGCTCTTCGGGGCCTTCGTGATCTCCCTGGCCCCCATGCTCCTCCAGCTCCTGCCCCGCTCGGGGGGCTTCGGCGAGCTCCTGGGCAAGCTGGTGGCGCCCTTCAGCCTCTTCGCCCTGGCCTTCTCCTTCCTGGCGGCCTGGGTGGCCGACGCCACCGGCGACTACCGCACCATCTGGCTCTTCCCGGCCGGCGCCGGGGTGATCCAGGCCGTGGTGATGCTGTGGTTGCGCGTCCCGGCGGGCCAGGAGCGCCCCCACATGGGGGACCTCGTCCAGCGCATCGGGGACTCGGTCATCGAGCAGGTGATGGGGCGAGACCGGGCCCTCCTCGGGGGGGTGGTCACCGCCGCCGACGCCGACGCCGCCTCGGTCTTCGATGTGGCCCGCGACATCCTGGGCAACCCCTACGCCCCGACGCCCCCGCACGGGCCGACCGGTGCCGCGCCCGACGTCGCCCCGGACCCGCCCGGGACCCCCGGGGGCGGGGGCGGTCCGGTGCCGGGGCCCGAGGTCGTCTCCGGGGCGACGGGGGAGCACGGGCCCCGACCCTGACCGGCGGGCCCCTCGCCCCGCAGCCCGCCGCCTAGCATCGCGACATCGGCACGCCCGGGCCTACCCGGCCGGACCACGAGGCACGAGCGGGGCGGCTTCCCCACGGAGCAGCCCACAGGGAGGGACGTCATGGACGCACGGGACAAGCTCTACATCGGGGGCGCCTGGGTCGCCTCGACCGGCACGGGCACGCTCGAGGTCGTGAACTCCGCCACGGAGGAGGTCATCGGGTCCATCCCCGAGGGCACGCCCGAGGACGTGGACCGGGCCGTGCGGGCCGCCGCCGACGCCTTCCCGGCGTGGGCGGCCACCTCCCGCGACGAGCGGGCCAAGGCCCTGGAGCGCATCCAGGAGGGCCTGTCGGCCCGGACCGAGGAGCTCGCCACCCTGATCTCGAAGGAGGTGGGGATGCCCTTCTCCCTGTCGGGGCTGATCCAGGTGGGCCTGCCCGTGATGAGCTTCTCCAGCGCGGCCCAGCTGGCCCAGACCTACCCCTTCGAGGAGGAGTCGGGCACCTCGCTCTTCGTGCGGGAGCCGGTGGGCGTGGTGGGGGCCATCACCCCCTGGAACTACCCCCTCCACCAGATCGCCGCCAAGATCGCCCCCGCCCTGGCGGCGGGGTGCACCGTGGTGCTCAAGCCGAGCGAGGTGGCGCCGCTCAACGCCTTCGTCCTGGCCGAGATCATCGACGACGTCGGGCTCCCGCCCGGGGTGTTCAACCTCGTGAGCGGGGTCGGGCCCGTGGTGGGGGAGGCCATCGCCTCCCACCCCCTGGTGGACATGGTGTCCTTCACCGGGTCGACCCGGGCCGGCAAGCGGGTCATGGAGCTCGCCGCCCAGAGCGTCAAGCGGGTGGCGCTCGAGCTCGGGGGCAAGTCCGCCAACGTGATCCTGGAGGACGCCGACCTGGACAGGGCCGTCCCCGCCGGGGTGGCCGCCTGCTACATCAACTCCGGACAGACCTGCTCGGCCCTCACCCGCATGCTCGTGCACCGGTCCCGGCTGGCCGAGGCCGAGCGCCTGGCGGTGGAGGCGGCGGAGGGCTTCACGCCGGGGGACCCCTTCGACCCCTCCACCCGACTCGGGCCCCTCGTCTCGGCCACCCAGCTCCAGCGGGTGCGGGGGTACATCAAGAAGGGCATCGACGAGGGGGCCTCGCTCCTCACCGGAGGCCCGGAGGCCCCCGAGGGGCTCGGGACCGGGTACTTCGTGCGCCCCACCGTGTTCTCCGACGTCACCCCGGACATGACCATCGCCCAGGAGGAGATCTTCGGGCCCGTCCTGTCGATCATCCCCTTCGACTCCGAGGAGGAGGCGGTCGAGATCGCCAACGGCACCGTCTACGGCCTGGCCGGGGCGGTGTGGGCGGGGGACAAGGCCCACGCCGAGCAAGTGGCCCGCCGGCTGCGCACCGGCCAGGTCGAGGTGAACGGCGGCGGCTTCAACCCCCTGGCCCCCTTCGGCGGGTACAAGCAGTCCGGCATCGGCCGGGAGCTCGGCACGTTCGGCATCGAGGAGTACCTCGAGGTCAAGGCCATGCAGCGGGGGGCCTGAGGCCCACCCCGGCCCGTCGGCGAGATGGCGCCGACGGGGGACCCCTAGCGGGCAGCCCGGTCCTCGAGGGCCGGGTGGTGGCACGCGCAGGCGCAGCGGACGGTGGGGAGGCAGTCCTGGTGCTCCCCCACCCGGCAGGCGCTCGACACGTACTCGCGGGGCGCTGACATCGCCATCACACGACGCTGCCACGGTGGCAGGCCGCGCTGACAGGGTCGAAAGTCCCGGTTCCACCCTCTGACCCCCCCGGCCTTGCGTTCCGAACACTCGCGATATATCGTGAAAGCACGAAGACAGTCTCAACCGGACGCCGGCGGGCCCGGCCTCCCGGTCGGGGGCAGACGAGACCACGAGGAGCAGCGATGACGACGAACCCACGAACCAGGATGCGAGGACCCCGGGGCCGCCACGGCGGGCCGCCGTGGCGAGGAGCCGAATGGGGCGGCGACTGGGGCGGATGGCGCGGCGGCGGCCGGCGCATGCGGCGCGGGGACATCCGCACCGCCCTGCTGACGGCGCTCACCGACGGCCCGGCCCACGGCTACGAGCTCATCGGTCGCCTCGAGGAGAAGAGCGGCGGGGTGTGGCGCCCCAGCCCGGGTTCGGTCTACCCCACCCTCCAGCTCTTCGAGGACGAGGGCCTGGTGCGGTCGGTCGAGCGCGACGGCAAGCGCGTGTACGAGCTCACCGACGCCGGCCAGGCCGAGGCGGCCGAGCGGGCCCAGCAGGGCGGCGCCCCGTGGGAGGAGGGTGACGCCAACGAGTTCCAGCGGCTCATCAAGGCGGCAGCCCAGATGTTCGCCGCCGCCAAGCAGATCGCCCGCATGGGTGACCCGGCCCAGATGGAGCGGGCCACCGACGCCATCCGGGCCACGAGCAAGGAGCTCTACACGATCCTGGCCGAGGACTGAGGACCCCGGCCCCGAGGCCGGCCCGAGGGCGGGGCGGTTCAGGCCCCCATGGCGTGGACGCCGCCGTCGACGTGGAGCATCTCCCCCGTGGTCATGGGGAACCAGTCCGACAGCAGGGCCACACAGGCCCGGGCCACGGGGTCGGAGTCGGTCACGTCCCACCCCAGGGGGGCGCGGCCCCCCCAGGTGTCCTCGAAGGCGGCGAAGCTCGGGATCGACTTGGCCGCCAAGGTGCGCACCGGGCCGGCCGCCACCAGGTTGACCCGCACCCCCTCGGGGCCGAGGTCGCGGGCCAGGTAGCGGGCCAGCGACTCCAGGGCGGCCTTGGCCACCCCCATCCAGTCGTAGGCGGGCCAGGCCACCCGGGCGTCGAAGTCGAGGGCCACCACCGAGGAGGACCGGGCCGCGGCCAGCAGGGGTCGCACCGCCGCCACCACCGCCTTGAGGGAGTACGCCGAGACCTCGAGGGCGCTCGACACGTCGGCCCAGCCGGCCCGCAGGATGTCGCCCCCGAGGCAGTCCTGGGGAGCGAAGCCGATGGCGTGGAGGACGCCGTCGAGGGCGTCCCAGCGCCGGCCCAGCTCGGCCGCGGCGTCGGCCAGCTCCTGGGTGCTCGTGACGTCCATGGGGAGCACGTCGACGGGCGTGTCGAGCCTGCGGGCCGTCCGCCTGGTGAGCGACAGGCCGCGTCCCGCTCCCGTCAGCACGACCTCGGCCCCCTGGCGCTGGGCCAGGCGGGCCACGCCGAAGGCGAGGGAGGCGTCGGTCAGCACGCCGGTGACGAGGATGCGCTTGCCTTCGAGGAGTCCGCCCGGGCTCGGCACGGAGGCGACCCTACCCGAGGCTGCATCAGGCCCCGGAGCCCGTGTGCCAGTGTGTCGGCGTGCGTGTGGGCATCCTCGGTGGGACGGGGCCGCTGGGCCGGGGCCTGGCCGTCCGGCTGGCCGCGGCGGGCACCGCCGTGACCGTCGGTTCGCGCGACCCGGAGCGGGCCACCGCCGTGGTGGGGGAGGTGCTCGGGCAGTGGCCGGGGCGGGCCCTCGACCTGACCGGGGGTCCGAACGAGGAGGCCGCCGGGGCCGACGTGGTGGTGGTGTCCACCCCGTGGGACGCCGCCGTGCCCACCGTCCGCCCCCTGGCCGGGGCCCTGGAGGGCAAGCTGGTGGTGTCGGTGGCCAACGCCCTGGTCAAGCAGGGCCGGGAGCTGCATCCGCTCATCCCCCCGCGCGGGTCGGTCGCCGCCGCCGTCCAGGCCGCCCTGCCCGGGTCGCACCTGGCGGCGGCCGGGCACCATCTCCCCGCCGCCTCGCTGGAGGACCTGGACGAGGTCCTCGGCGCCGACGTCCTGGTGTGCTCCGACCAGGACGAAGCCCGGGCCAGGACCATGGACCTGGTGTCCTCGATCGCCGGGCTGCGCCCCCTCGATGCCGGGTCGCTCGCCTCGGCCTCGGCCATCGAGGCCTTCACCGCCGTGCTCGTCAACCTCAACATCCGCTACAAGGGCCACAGCACCCTGCGCCTGGCCGGGCTGGACCACGTCGGGGCCACGGCGCCGTGAGGGCGTCGAGCGGGGGACGGGGTCCCGGAGGGGGCGGGCGGCGGTGATGCGCCTGCACGACACCCCCCGGGGCGAGATCGTGGCCTTCGAGCCGGGCCCCGTGGTGCGCATGTACTCGTGCGGCATCACCCCCTACGACGCCGCCCACGTGGGCCACGCCCAGGTGTACCTGACCTTCGACGTCCTCCAGCGGCGGCTCGTCGACCTCGGCCACGAATGCCGGCTGGTGCGCAACGTGACCGACGTCGACGACGACATCCTGCGCAAGGCCCGGGAGCTCGGCGTCCACTACCTCGACCTGGCGGCCGAGGAGATGGCCCGCTTCGACGCCAACATGCTGGCGCTCGGTCTGGCGCCCGTGTACCGCGAGCCCCGGGCCACCTCGGCCATCGCCGAGATCCTCACCCTGGTCGACGCCGTGCTCGAGACCGGGCACGGCTACCGGGCCGGGGGGGCCGTCTACTTCGACATCGCCACCTTCCCCCGCTTCGGCCAGGTGAGCCACCTGTCGCGCCAGGAGATGCTGGTGCTGGCGGCCGAGCGCGGCGGGCGGCCCGACGACCCGGCCAAGCGCGACCCCCTCGACTTCGTGCTGTGGCAGCCCTCGGCCCCCGACGAGCCGGCGTGGGAGTCGCGCTGGGGCAGGGGGCGACCGGGCTGGCACATCGAGTGCTCGGCCCTGGCCATGCGCGACCTCGGCACCACCGTCGACCTCCACGGCGGGGGGAGCGACCTCATCTACCCCCACCACGAGTGCGAGACGGCCCAGTCGGAGTCGGTCACGGGCGAGACCTTCTCGCGCCACTGGCTCCACGTGGGCATGGTGGGCCTGGACGGCGTGAAGATGTCCAAGTCGCTCGGCAACCTCGTGTTCGTGGGCGACCTCCTGAAGGAGTGGGAGCCCATGGCCGTGCGCCTCGCCCTCCTCGGGCACCACTACCGCGACGACTGGGACTGGCGCCACGACGACCTGGTGGCCGCCGCCGACCGCCTCGAGCGGTGGCGCTCGGCCGGGGCGGGGCAGCGCCCGTCGGCCCTCGACGCCGTGCGGGACCGCCTCGACGACGACCTCGACACGCCCGGGGCCCTGGCCGTGCTGGACGAGGAGGCCGCCGCCGGGCGGGCGGCGGGGGACGGGGCGACGCTGCTCGGGGTGACGCTGTGACCTCCTCCCCGGGGCCCGAGGTGGGCTCGTGATCACGGTCCGGCTCCCGAACGGGGACGAGCGCCAGCTCGAGGACGGCGCCACCGGGGCCACGCTGGCGGCGGCGGTCGGCCCCGGCCTGGCCCGGGCGGCGGTGGCGGTCCGGATCGACGGCGTCCTGGCCGACCTGGGGACGGCGCTGACGTCGGGGGCCGAGGTCGAGGTGGTCACGGTGGGGAGTGACGACGGCCGGTCCGTCCTGCGCCACTCCACCGCCCACGTCCTGGCCCAGGCGGTGCTGGAGCTGTGGCCGGGGGCCTCCTACGCCATCGGCCCGGCCATCACCGACGGCTTCTACTACGACTTCGCCCTCCCCGGCGGGGCCACCTTCAGCGACGACGACCTGGGGCGCATCGACGAGGCCATGCGGGCCATCATCGCCGCCGACCAGCCCTTCCGGCGCGAGGAGCACACCATCGCCGAGGGGCTGGCCCTCTTCGCCGACCAGCCCTTCAAGCGCGAGATCATCGAGGGGGTGCAGGGCGCCGCGCCCGACCGCGACCTGGAGGCCGAGGCGGCCGGGGACATCGCCCCCGGGGCGGGGGTGAGCGTCTACCGCAACGACGGGGGAGGGGCCCACTTCGTCGACCTGTGCCGCGGTCCCCACGTGCCCTCCACCGGGCGGCTGGGCCACTTCCGGTTGCTGCGGGTGGCGGGGGCCTACTGGCGGGGCGACGCCAAGCGGGGCCAGCTCCAGCGCATCTACGGCACGGCGTGGGAGTCGGACAAGGCCCTGGCCGGGTACCTGCACCGCCTGGAGGAGGCCGAGCGTCGCGACCACCGGCGCCTCGGGGCCGAGCTCGACCTCTTCTCCTTCCCGACCGAGATCGGCTCGGGGCTGGCCGTCTTCCATCCCAAGGGCGCCACCATCCGCAGGGTGATGGAGGACTACTCGCGCCAGCGCCACATCGAGGGCGGCTACGACTTCACCTACAGCCCCCACATCTCCAAGGCCGAGCTGTTCGAGACCTCGGGGCACCTGGACTGGTTCGCCGACGGGATGTACCCCCCCATGCAGCTCGACGAGGGGCAGCAGTACTACGTCAAGCCCATGAACTGCCCCTTCCACATCCTCGTGTACCGGAGCCGGCAGCGCTCCTACCGCGACCTCCCCCTGCGCCTGTTCGAGTTCGGGAGCGTCTACCGGTACGAGAAGTCGGGGGTGGTGCACGGGCTGACCCGCGTCCGGGGCATGACCCAGGACGACTCCCACATCTTCTGCACCCGGGACCAGATGGCGGACGAGCTGCGGTCGGTGCTCCGCTTCGTGCTCGACCTGCTGCGGGACTTCGGCCTCGACGACTTCTACCTCGAGCTCTCCACCAAGCCCGAGGGGAAGGCGGTGGGGAGCGACGAGGAGTGGGAGGAGGCGACCGAGACCCTCCGGGCCGTGGGCCAGGGGGCCGGCCTCGAGTTCGTCCTGGACGAGGGGGGCGGCGCCTTCTACGGGCCCAAGATCTCGGTCCAGGCCCGCGACGCCATCGGTCGCACGTGGCAGATCTCCACCCTGCAGCTCGACTTCCAGGAGCCCCAGCGCTTCGGCCTCGAGTACGTGGGGGCCGACAACGCCCGCCACCGGCCCATCATGATCCACCGGGCCCTGTTCGGCTCGGTGGAGCGATTCTTCGCCATCCTCCTCGAGCACTACGCCGGGGCCCTCCCCACCTGGCTCATGCCGGTCCAGGTGGTGGTCCTGGCCGTGAGCGACGACCACCTGGACTACGCCCACGCCGTGGCGGGCGCATGCCGCGCCGTCGGGGCCCGGGTCGAGGTCGACGCCCCCGAGGAGTCCGTGGGGGCCCGTATCCGGCGTCGCAAGCTGGAGAAGGTGCCCTACCTGCTCGTGGTGGGGCCCGAGGACGTGGCGGGCGGGACGGTGGGCGTGAACGCCCGCGGCGGCGGGCGCCCCGAGCGCGGCGTCGCTCTCGAGACCTTCGTGGCCACCCTCCGGGCCGAGATCGAGAGCCGGGGCTCGCCCGAGCGGTGAGGGCGCGATGAGCGAGACCAGTCTCGAGCAGCTGTGGTCGGGCTGGCGCCACGAGTACGTCGTGTCGGCCACCGAGGCCGACCGCCAGGGGGGTGAGGACGGGGGATGCGTGTTCTGCCGCATCGCCGCCTCGGGGCCGCCCAGCCAGGACAACCTGGTGGTGTGGCGGGGACGGCGCACCTTCGCCGTGATGAACGCCTATCCCTATGCCAGCGGCCACCTCCTGGTCATGCCGGTGCGCCACGTCGCCGCCCTGGACGAGCTCACCGAGGACGAGTCGGCCGAGCTGTGGGGGGCGACGCGCGCCGCCGTGACGGCCATCGCCGCCGCCTACGACCCCGACGGCACCAACATCGGGGCCAACCTGGGCCGGGCCGCCGGGGCCGGGATCCCCCGCCACCTCCACCTCCACGTCCTGCCCCGGTGGTCGGGGGACACCAACTTCATGACGGCGGTGGCCGGGGTGCGGGTCATGCCCGAGTCGCTCGCCGTGGGCTGGGGGCGCCTGCACGGCGCCTGGCCCGGGTCCTGACGCCGTCCGGGCCGGCCGGGTCCGTGCCGGAGCGCCACCGCGCTCGGCCGTGGGGTCGTCAGCCGCCCTTGGCCTTGGCCAGGCGCTCCACCAGGTTGGGGGGCATGACCTCGTAGTGGTCGTGTTCGGCGCTGAACCGGCCCCGGCCCCCGGTGAGCGAGCGCAGGTCGACGGCGTAGCGCTGGATCTCGGCCGTGGGCACCTGGGCCGTGATCTTCTGGACGCCCCCCTCCACCGTGTCGGTGCCCTGGACCCGGCCCCGGCGGGCGTTCAGGTCGCCGAGGATCTCCCCCTGCATGCTGGCCGGGACGCGCACCTCGAGGAGCGAGATGGGCTCGAGCACCACCGGCCCGGCCTTGGCCATGGCCTCCTTGAAGGCCAGGGAGCCGGCCATCTTGAAGCTCATCTCGGAGGAGTCGACGGGGTGGTACTTGCCGTCGTAGCAGGTGACCTGGACGTCGACCACGGGGAACCCGTGGACCCCGCCCTGGCCCATGGCCTCGATGACGCCCTTCTCGACGGCGGGGATGTACTGCTTGGGGATGGCACCGCCCACCACCTGGTCCACGAAGTGGAAGCCCTCGCCCCGCTCGAGGGGCTCGATGCGGATGGAGGCCACGCCGAACTGCCCGTGGCCGCCCGTCTGCTTCTTGTACTTCCCCTCCGCCTCGGCCTGCAGGGTGATGCTCTCCCGGTAGGGGATGAGGACGTCCTCGGTGGCGACCTCCACCCCGAACTTGCGGGCCAGGCGCTCGGCCGCCACGGCCAGGTGGGTCTCCCCCGTGCCCCGCAGGAGCGTCTGGTGGGTCTCGTCCACGCGCTCCACCACCAGGGCGGGGTCCTCCTCCTGGAGGCGGTGGAGCCCGGTCATGAGCTTGTCCTCGTCGCCCTTGGACTTGGGGCGGATGGCGATGGACAGGGTGTGGGGCTCGGGCTCGACCCGCGGCACCACCACGGGCGTGCCCTTGGGGGCGAGGGTGTCGCCCGTGCCGGTGTCGGAGAGCTTGGGCACGGCCACGATGTCGCCCGCCTGGGCCTCGGAGGCGGGCTGGGCCTCCTTGCCCCGCAGCAGCTGCAGGACGTGCAGGCGCTCGTCGGCGTGGGCGCGGGGGTTGGTGAGCACGCTGTCGGGGCGGATGGTGCCCGACAGCACGCGCAACAGCGAGATCTTGCCCACGTAGGGATCGGAGATCGTCTTGAACACCCGGG
>DATJOV010000350.1:0-9406 GCA_035506735.1 Acidimicrobiales bacterium
AGAGCAGGAGGCGGTGCGCGAGCTGGCCTCGCGCATCTTCGCCGACCTGGCCACGCACGAGCGCCTGCGCGAGGTCGAGGCCACCGAGGAGCGCTTCGACCGCCGCCTGTGGGAGCAGCTCGCCTCGGCGGGACTGCTCGGCATCGCCCTCCCCGAGTCGGCGGGCGGCGCCGGTCTCGGCTTCGTGGCGGCGGGCATCGTGGCCGAGGAGGCGGGCCGTGCCGCCGCCGCCGCCCCGGTGGTGGCCGCCATGGTCCTCGGGGCCGATCCCATCGCCCGCCACGGCACCCCCGAGCTCCAGCAGCGCTGGCTCCCTCCGATGGTGGCCGGTGACGTGGTTCTGAGCGCAGCCCTGGTGGAGCCGGGCGGCGACCCCTGGGCCCCGGCCACCACCGCCACCAGACACGGCGACGGTTGGCGCCTGGACGGCACCAAGGCCTTCGTCCCGGCCGGCATGGTGGCGGGCGCGGTGGTGGTGTCGGCCCGCACCGACGACGGGGCGGGGCTGTTCGTGGTGGACACCGCCGCGCCGGGGGTGACCCGGCGGGCCCAGGAGGCCACCGACTACGCCGTCGAGGCCGAGCTCGTGCTGGACGGGGTCGCGGTGGGCCCCGGCGACGCCCTCGCCACCGGGGCGGCGGGCCGCACCGCCCTCGAGGGGCTCCTGGAGCGGGCCCAGGCGGCGCTGTGCGCCCAGGTGGCCGGGGCGTGCCAGGCCGCCATCAGGCTGACCGCCACCTACACCTCCCAGCGCGAGCAGTTCGGCAAGCCGATCGCCACCTTCCAGGCCGTGGGCCAGCGGGCCGCCGACGCCTACATCGACACCGAGGCCGTCCGCCTCACCGCATGGCAGGCGGTGTGGCGGCTGTCGGAGGACCTCCCCGCCTCGGCCGAGGTGGCCGTGGCCAAGTACTGGGCCGACGAGGGCGCCCAGCGCGTGGTGCACGCCGCCCAGCACCTCCACGGGGGGATGGGCGTGGACCGCGACTACCCCCTGCACCGCTACTACCTCATGGTCAAGCACCTGGCCCTCACCCTGGGCGGTGCCACCACCAGCCTGCTGCGCCTGGGCGACCTGCTGGCCGACGACCCGGTCTGACCCCGGCCACCGCCGCCACCCGGGCTGCTCCCGGGTCAGTCGAGGTCGTAGAGCTTGGTGCCGTCGAGCTCCCGCACGAAGTCGGGTCCCAGCGCCTTCGAAGGGGTGGAGGCACCCGGGGCGATCTCACCGCGGGCGATGCGGGCGGCGATCCGCACCACCGAGTCGGCGGTGAGGTCGTAGGGGTCGAGGGTCGTGATCCGCCCCGACGCCGTGCGGCCCCGGGCGTCGGTGACCTCGCCCCACAGCTGGCCCTGGTTGCGGGCCCGGGCTTCGGCCGAGGGCCCGGGCAGGCGCCCCACCACCCGCTTGAGCGCCGTCTGCACCAGGGGGTTGCGGGTGGCGGGCCCGGCCACCTGGGCCAGGGCCATCACGGGGCCCACCGCGGCCGGCAGGGCGGCGTAGACCACCACGTCACCGATCCCGGTGGAGTGGAAGGCGGTGCTGACGTCGCCCCAGGCGATGGCGTGGACCGTGGCCCGGCCGTCGGCGAAATCCACCGTGCGCCGCCGCCGGTCGGCGGGCACGGGACCGATGACCCCTCCCACCCGGGCCCGCCCCGCGCTCCCGAGCGACTCCATGGCCGTCTTGGCCGTGCCCGGGCTGACCCCGCCGCCGGCCCGCAGCGCCAGCTCCAGGCGCACCGCCCCCGGCAGGGCCCGGGCCAGGAGGGCGGCCAGGCAGTCGGAGGGCACCACGTCGAACCCCGCGCCGGGCAGCACCACGACCCCGGCGGCGCGGGCCTCGTCGTCACGGCGCAGGACGTCCTCGAAGACGTCGATCTCGCCCGTGATGTCGAGGTAGTGGGTCCCCGTGGCGATGCAGGCGTCGACCATGGGCCGGCCCGTGGTCGAGAACGGCCCGGCGCAGTGGGCCACCAGGTCGACGTCCTCGATGGCGCGGGCCGTGGCGGCCGGATCACCGAGGTCGAAGGTGCGGTGCTCGAGCTCGAAGCGCTCGCCCAGCGCCTGCAGGCGCTTGTGGTCGCGCCCGGCCAGCACGGCGAGCTCGCCCCGCTCGGCGGCCAGGGCGGCCACGAGGCGGCCGGTGTAGCCGTAGGCGCCGTAGATCATCCAGGTCATGGGCCACCTCGCCGTCGATGGGCTCGACGGCCCACCCTACCGGCCGGGGGTGTCGGTGGCGGGCGCCACCACGCCCCGGGCGCAGGCCCTGCTCATGGGCCTGCGCCGGCTCGCCCCGGGGCGGAGGGCCGGGGGCCGCTCAGCCCGAGGACACCACCGGGACCCCGGCGGCGAACGACACGGGCCGCAGGAAGAGGAGCCGGCTGTGGGGGAAGCCGACCGCCCCGGGCAGGTAGGCGTGGAAGGCCAGCCACACCTGCCCGGCCGTGTCGGTGAACAGCGACGGGCCGCCCGGGCTCACGAAGGCGGCCTGGGAGGCCAGCAGGGGCCCGGGCAGATCGGTGCAGGGCCCCGTCGGCCCCCGGCACGACGCCGCCCCGATGGCGTAGTCGGGGCCGTTCCAGTCGTTGGCCGAGTAGAAGAGGTCGTAGGTGCCGTCCTCGAGCACCATGAACGGTCCTTCGACCACGGTCCCCTGCCAGGACTGGTCCGGTCGGAGCAGGGCCGTGGGTCCGGGACCGGCGAAGGCGGTGCCTCCCGGGCTCAGCTCCTCGGACCACAGCGTGGCCGGGTGTCCGTCCCCGCCGTTGGACTTCCACACCAGATAGGGCGTGCCGGTGCTGTCGACGAAGGGGCTGGGGTCGATGGAGCCCCCCAGGGCCGCCTGGCACTCGAGGGGGGCGGCGGAGTCGTCGACGAAGGGTCCCGTCGGCCCGGGAGCGGTGGCCACCGAGATGCACTCCTGTCCCGTGCTCCGCACGTCGGCGGCGTAGTAGAGGAGGTAGCGGCCCCCCAGGGCGACGACCCCGGGCGCCCAGGTGGCCCCGGGCTTGGCCCACCGGGGCAGCGTGGACAGGGCGTCGCCGAGCACCGACCACTGGCGCAGGTCGGTGCTGTCGATGAGCTGGACCGCTCCCGTGGCCGAGTTGGTGGAGTAGGCGTCGTAGGTCGTCCCCACCCGCACCACGTCGGGGTCGGGGAAGTCAAAAGGGTAGACCGGGCCCGCCGCACCCTGGCCCTGCGCCGACTGGCAGCTGCTCGACACACCCGAGATGGAGGCGACCGCCCCCGATTGGTCGCCCACCGAGATCTGGTTGAGGGCGCGCTCCACCCCGCCCAGGCAGACGTCGAGGGCGCCGATGTGCGCGTCGCTCGACGACAGGCCGGCGTCGGCGTGGGCCAGGTTGCTCTGGGCGCCGCTCAGCTCGAACGCCACGATCTCGAGCGCCACGTGCAGGGTCTGCTGTTCGCTGGCGCTCGAGGCCAGCCGGGTCTGCACCGACGCCAGCCGGTGCAGCGTCGACGCCAGCGACGAGCGCGACCCCGCCAGCGAGGTCTGGGCCCGGTCCAGCTGGGCCCGCAGGTGGAGGTCGTCGGCCACGCCGGCGGCGACCCCGAGGACGAGCACCACGGCGCCGAGACCGGCACCGGCGCGCCGGAGCCGTCCCGGCGAGGACGCCACGGTCGCGCCCCGGGCGGGTTCGTCCCTCGCCGCCCGCCCGGCCGCGCCGCCCGTGGAACCGCCGCCGGTGGCGTAAGCCCCGGTCGGGGGGGCGTGGGTGGAGCCGTTCCCCTCGCCGGCCGGGCGCGGGGCGCCGGGCGCGACGGCGCCGGGGCCGGGCCCGTCGGGCGCCGCCGGCCCGCTGACCAGCCAGACGTCGGTGTGCGACATCTCGATCGATGATGGCCCCGCACTGTCACGGGGCCACCAACGGCACCTCAACGGTCGGCCAACACCCGCTCCACCGGGGCCCGGGGGCGGCCCGCCAGGTGGGCGACTCAGCCCGGGACGAGGACGGCCCGGGCCCGGACCTCGCCCCGCTTGAGCCGGCCCAGGGCCACGGCGGCGTCGTCGAGGGGGTACGTCTCGCACTGGGCCCGGATCCTGCCCGCCGCCGCCAGGGCCAGGACCTCGCGCATCTGGTGGCGGGAGCCGATGACCGATCCCACCACGCGCTTCTCGTCGGCGAACGGGAGGGGGCCCACATCGGCGTGGACCCCGAGCACCACCGTGCCCCCCGGTCTGACGGCGGCGACGGCCTGACGGAGGGCGGTGTCGGACGGGGCGAAGACCACGGCGGCGTCCATGCCGCCCACCCGCTGCAGGGCCGCCACGGGGTCCCCTGCCCCCGGCCCCGATCCCACCGGCCGGGCCCCCAGCTCCTCGGCCAGGGCCAGGTGCGCGGCCGCCCGGGCCACGGCGTAGACCTCGGCCCCGGCCAGGAGGGCCAGTTGGATCACCATGTGCCCGACGCCACCCACCCCGAACAGCGCCAGGGTCGTGCCGGGGTGGGGGGCCGCCTTCTCCACGGCGTTGTAGGCGGTGATCCCGGGGCAGAAGAGCGGTGCCGCCTCGACGTCGTCGACCTCGTCGGGCACCGGGTGGGCATGGGCCGCCGTGGCCAGCATGAGGCGGGCGTAGCCCCCGTGGACGGTCTCGCCCGTGATCTGCTTGGTCGGGCACAGCTGGTCCTGGCCACGCAGGCAGGCGGCGCACCGCCCGCACGTCGACCACAGGGGCTGCACCCCGACCCGGTCGCCGAGGGCGACGCCGGTCACGTCGGAGCCCAGCGCCACCACCCGGCCCACGACCTCGTGGCCGGGCACGATGGGGGTGAAGGCCGGGACCCCGTAGGTGACCCAGTCCCCCTCGATCATGTGGAGGTTGGAGCGGCACACGCCGCACGCCGTGACCTCGAGGACGAGCTGGCCGGGACCGGGCTCGGGGTCGGGGAGCTCGGCCGGGGCCACGGCGCCGCTCTCCACGGTCCCCGGCGCACGGAGGACGATGGCGTGCACGTCCCGACGGTAGCGCGCCGTCCCGGGGTGTCGCCGCCGGGGGACGGCGGCCCGGTCAGCTCCCCGGGGCCAGGCGCCGGTCCTGCTGGATCTCCACCGTGTTGCCGGCGGGATCGGCGATCCAGATCTGCACCACGTCTCCCTGGAGGGCCCGCACGTAGGGGATGGCGCGCTGCTCCAGCTCGGCCACGGCGGCGTCGAGGTCCTCCACCGCCACGCAGTAGTGATGGCCGGTGGGGTCGATAGCGCCCCGGGTGGGCGCCGCTCCCACCAGATGGAGCTCGAGATCGCCCACCACGTGCCAGTGGCCGGGGACCCCGGGGATCTCGGGGCGAGCCTTGTCGTCCAGCCCGAGCACGTCGCGGTAGAAGCCGACCATCTCGTCCAGGGGCGTCCCGTTGGCGTTGACCGACACGTGGGCGAACCGGGTGACCTTCACGACCCCTGGCCCCCCGGCGCCGGGGCGAGCTGCTCCATGAACTCCAGGCGGATCCCCCCGGGGGCGTCGACGAAGGCGATGCGCCGCCGCCCGAAGGTGCCCTCGACGACCTCGGGGCCCCACACCACGGTGTGGCCCTCGAGCTCGGCGTCGAGGTCGTCGGTGAACAGGGCCGGATGGAGGAAGCCCTCCTCGGGCATCTCGATGCGGTCCTCGTAGATGGCCCGGGTGAAGAGGGTGATCATCACCGGCCCCAGGTGGACGTCGGCGCGCTCGGCCCCGGCCCATGCCATCCGATCCCGCACCTCGGCCCCGGCCGCGGCGTAGAAGGCGCAGGCGGCATCGAGGTCCTTCACCTTGACTGCAAGGTTCGCCATGCCCGTCACGGCCACGCTCGCTCCCTTCGCCGGCGCCGTCGCCGCACTGTAGCGAGGCCGGGCCCGGGGGCGCCGTCGGCGTGGCGGCCCCGGGGGGGCCGGGGCGCGTCCCTCACACCAGCGACCCTGCGCCCACCGTTCACGGGCGGGTCCTGCGCTCGGAACCTCCCGTCCCCGAGGCCCCCGGTACCCGGACCGGCCCGCCGGCGAGCGGCGCTTCCGGCGATGCCCCGCGCCCGGCGGCAGGGCATCGGGGGCTCGTCACCCCGAGGACCTCACAGGAGGAACTCCGCCATCATCCGCAGCGTGTCGGGGCTCCCCGCCACGAGCAGGGTCGTGGCGATGGACTCCTTCCAGGCCTCGAGCTCGTCCCGGATCTTCTCCTTGGGCCCGACCAGGGCGATCTTCTCCACCATCGAGGTCGGGACGGCCGCCGCCGCCTCGTCCTTCTTGCCCTCGAGGTAGAGGTCCTGGATGACCTTGGCCTCGCCGCCGAAGCCCATCCGCACGAAGACGTCGAAGTGGAAGTTCATGTCCCGGGCTCCCATGCCCCCGATGTAGAGGGCCAGCATGGGCCGGTAGAAGTCGGCGGTGCGCTCCACGTCGTCGCCGACGACCACGGGGCAGAAGGCGATGACCTCGAAGTCCTCGGCACCGTGCCGCGCCCCGGGGCGGGCGAAGCCCTCGGCCAGGGAGGAGGCGAACTCCTCCATGTGGCCGGGGGAGAAGAAGATGGGGAACCACCCGTCGGCGATCTCGGCCGCCAGCGCCACGTTCTTCGGCCCCTCGGCCCCGAGGACGATGGGGATGTCGTCGCGCCGGGGATGGACGATCGACTTGAGCGGCTTGCCCAGGCCCGTGCCCCCCGGGTACGGGAGCGGGTAATGGGGCCCGTCGTTGGTCACCGGGGCCCGGCGGGCCAGGACCTGGCGGACGATGTCCACGTATTCGCGGGTGCGGGCCAGGGGCTGGGGGAAGGGCTGGCCGTACCAGCCCTCGACCACCTGGGGTCCCGACACCCCGAGGCCCAGCACCAGGCGGCCCTGGCTGAGGTGGTCCAGGGTGAGGGCCGCCATGGCCATGGCCGTGGGGGTGCGGGCCGAGAGCTGGCACAGGGCGGTCCCGAGGCGCACCCGGCTGGTGCGCGAACCCCACCACGCCAGGGGGGTGAGGGCGTCCGAGCCGTAGGCCTCGGCCGTCCACACCGAGTCGAAGCCGAGGCGCTCGGCCTCCTCCACCAGCTCGGTGGCGTTGGGGGGCGGCCCCGACCCCCAGTACCCGAGTTGCAGTCCGAGCTTCAGTGCTGCCATGGAGCCCTCCCGGGGGTGGCGGCGCCCGCCGGCGCCGGGGTCACGATGCTCATCGCAGCTTGGCCAGGAACTCGTCGGCGAAGCGGGCCGAGGCCTCGATCCGGGCCCGGAGCTGGACCTCGGGCGGGTCGGCGGGGTCGACCCGGGCCATCATGGCCGGGGCGCACAGGAAGTCGGTGACCCCGTAGTCCTCCTCGAAGCGCCGGTACAGGTCGACGTCGGGCTGGGACCACAGCGACAGGTACACCAGGAAGTCCCCGTCCTGGCGCCCGGCCCGGCGCCGGGCCTCGGCCAGGGCCTCGAGGTAGGCCCGGGCCTCGTCGGGCTTGTAGGCGCCGGCCGCCACCCAGCCGTCGCACAAGGTGGCGGCCCGGCGCAGGGCCGGCGCCGAGTGCCCGCCGCCGATGATGGGCACCGGGGCCGGGGGGGCGGGCTCCATGCGCATGGCGGGGACGTCGTAGTGGGGGCCGTGGTACTCGACCCAGCCGCCGCCCCACAGGGCCCGCAGGGCGGGGATCATGTCGTCGAGGCGCTTGCCCCGGGTGTGGAAGTCCTGCCCGGTGGCCTCGAACTCCTCGGCGCACCAGCCCACCCCGACGCCCAGCGCCACCCGCCCCGAGGACACCACGGCGGCGGTGGCCACCTGCTTGGCCACGGTGACGAGGTCCCGTGCCGGGGCCACGTAGACGCCCGTGGTGAAGCGCACCGAGCGGGTCACGGCCGCCATGGCGGAGATGAAGCACCAGGCGTCGGGCCACTCCGTGTCGGGGTCCCAGTGGTCGCCGAAGCCGGGCGCCCCGTCGTCGCGGGTGGAGTAGGTGTAGCGCGAGCGCCGATGGCGCGGGAAGAACATGTGGTCCGACACGTACAGCCCGTCGTAGCCCTGCTCGTCGGCCGCCTTGGCCAGCTCGATGGCCTGCAGGGTGGGGATGAAGGTCACCGACTGGTGGATGCGCATCCTCGTCCGATCTCGCCCCGCGTCCCCGGGCCCCGTGTCCCCGGTCCCTTCCGGTGCCGGCCCGTCAGCGGCCGACGGGGGCCGCCGGGGTGAAGGCCACCGGAAGGTGCTTCACGCCGTTGATGAACGCCGACTGGAGGCGCTGGGGATCGCCGTCGAGGTGGATGTCGGGGACCCGGTCGAGCAGGTGCTGGAACATCACCCGGATCTCCATGCGGGCCAGGTTGGCCCCGAGGCAGAAATGGGGCCCGCCCCCGCCGAACGCCATGTGCGGGTTGGGCGAGCGGGTGATGTCGAACGCCTGCGGGTCCTCGAACACCTCCTCGTCGCGGTTGGCCGAGATGTGGAAGAAGACCACCTTCTGGTCCTCCTCGATGCGCTGGCCCCGGATCTCGACGGAGCCGGTGGTCTGGCGCCGGAAGTTCATGACGGGGGTCACGAAGCGCAGCATCTCCTCGATGGCACCCGGCAGCAGGGCGTGGTCCGCCACCAGGCGCTGCCACTGGTCGGGATGCTGGAAGAAGGCGTGCATGGCCCCGGACATGAGGTTCCGGGTGGTCTCGTTGCCGGCCACGGTGAGGAGCAGGAAGAACAGCTCGAGCTCGAGGTCCGAGAGCTTGTCCCCCTCGATGTCGACGCTCGTGAGCACGCTCATGAGGTCGTCGCCGGGGGCGGCCCGCTTGGTGGCGTAGAGCCCGGCTGCGTAGGCGTAGAGCTCCATGGCGGCGGCGGTGGCGTAGGCCTCCCCGTCGGCGTTGCTCTGGAATTCGGGGTCCTCCTGGCCGATCATGCGGTTGGACCAGTCGAACATGTTGTAGCGGTCCTCCTGGGGCACGCCCAGGAGATCGGCGATGACCTGGAGGGGGAGCTCGGCCGAGAGGTCGGTCACGAAGTCGGCCTGCCCCTTCTCGATCACGGCGTCGATGATGGCGTCGGTGGTCTCGTGGATCTTGCGCTCGAGGGCGTTCACCATGCGGGGGGTGAAGCCCTTGTTCACCAGGCGCCGGTAGCGGGTGTGCAGGGGCGGGTCCATGTTGAGCATCATCAGCTTCTGCTGCTCCAGGGCCTCCTCCGGCATGTCCCAGATGAGGGTGGCCCGCTTGGCCGACGAGAAGTGCTCGTAGTCGCGGTTGACGTTGACGCAGTCCTCGTACTTGGTCACGGCCCAGAACCCGGGCCCCTCGGGCTCCTCGTGCCAGTACACCGGGGCCTCCCGGCGCAGCTCGGCGAACCACTCGTGGGGCACGGCGTCGATGAAGTTCGTCGAGTCGATGAGGTCGATGTCGCTGAGCTCCATGGCCGGCGCCTCCTCGGTGCGGTGTCCCGCGGCCGTGCCCCGTCC
>DATJOV010000351.1:0-20232 GCA_035506735.1 Acidimicrobiales bacterium
CCGAGACCTCCGCCGATCCCCGCCTCGCCATCGGTCGTACCCTGGGCGGGAGGGTCCTCGAGATCGGACCGGGACACGTCCCGTTCCCCACCCATCCGTCGGCGTCGGTGACCTTCGCCGACCGTCCCGTCCCCGGCGGTCGGGACGCCACCTGGCCCGAGCTCGTCGGTCAGCCCCACGGTCCGGACGCCGATATCGAGATCGACCTCGACCTCGAGGGCCTGGCACCGGTGGCGGAGGGGGCCTTCGACGCGGTGGTGGCCGCCCATGTCGTCGAGCACCTCGCCAACCCCCTCCGTGCCGTGCAGGAGATGGAACGGGTGATCGCCCCGGGCGGGCGCCTGGTGCTGATCGTCCCCGACCGCCGACGGACCTTCGACGCCGTGCGGGAACCGACCCCGACCCGCCACGTGCTCGACGACTTCGAGCGGGGAACCGCCGAGGTCGATGCCGAGCACATCCACGAGTTCTGCCGGGCCATCTTCGACCAACCCCCCATCCACCCGGACCACGTGCGCGCCTGGTACGACCCGTCACGACTCGACGGGGAGCTCCTGGCGCTCCACCGCAGGCGCACCATCCACGTCCACTGCTGGGACCCCCAGGAATTCGCCGTCCTCCTCGCCGCCGCGGCGGAGGGCGGGATCGTCACCTCGGTGCTCGAGGATCTCTACTTCTGCGACGACCGGGGGGCCGAGCCCGGGAACGAGTTCGGTCTGGTCTTGCGGCGCCCCCACCACCCCGCCGAGCGCCACGGGGCCGGCGCCAGGCTGGTGGCGTCCTGGGTCGAGCTGGTGCTGGGGCGCCCGGATCACGACCCGCGCCGGGTGGGTGCGCTGCTGGCGGTGTTGCTCGGGACCGTGGGGGAGGAGCCGTCGCTCGAACCGGCTGTCGCCGCCCTCGGCCGCGCCCTGGGCCGGTTCGCCCCGCCGGCGTCGAAACGCCGCCGAGCCCTCCGACGCGCCGTCCCGGGCTGAGGACCCGGCCCCGGGTCCGAAGGCGGGGCGTCCGGGCGGTGCGTCGTGTTCCCACCCCGGCCGGGAATATCGGCGGCAGGCGGGCGTTGCACGATCACGTGACGATACGGGCGATGTGGCACGGCCGGGTGGTGGCGGAGAGCGACGACACCATCCTGGTGGAGGGCAACCACTACTTCCCGCCCGGCGACGTGCGCACCGAGTTGCTCGAGGCGAGCCCCACGTCCAGCCACTGCCCGTGGAAGGGCGACGCCGGCTACCACACCGTGGTGGTGGACGGCGAGCGCAACGAGGACGCCGCCTGGTACTACCCCCACCCCTTCGAGGCCGCCGCCGACATCCGCGACTACGTCGCGTTCTGGCGCGGTGTCGAGGTGAGCGGTGCCAACCCGGGCGAGCCCGAGATCCACCGCCCGTAACGCCTCCGACCCGGGCCCCCTCCGCGTCCAGCGCCCGCCGGCGCGGCCCGGTCGACGCACCCGTTGACGCACCGACGGCGATCCTGCATACTGCGCATTGGCCCTCGTTTTTCCGGGTCCGAGCGTGTCGGCGCGCCTGCGTTTCCCTCTTGTTCAGGTCCAGTGCGCCTGCATACCATGCGCTGCATGGCGGATGCCCGAGGCACCCCGCCGGGTCCCCCCGCTGACGTCGCTTCGGCGTCGCCGCGCCCTGCCGATGCCGAGGCGCACGAGCTCGCCGCCGAACAGCGCTACCTGGACTCGGCCTTCGACCACCTGGCGGCCATGACGGCGCGAACGTCGGCCGCGGCCGACGACGCCGCGGCGCGCGCCGCCGGCGACTGGGACGCCACCGTGGCCCACATCCACCTCAGCCGTCGCCTGGCCACCATGGACCCCGACGCCGGGCCCCTGTGCTTCGGTCGCATCGACGAGGAGGACGGCCCCTCGTGGCACATCGGGCGCCGTCACGTCGAGGACGCCGCCGGCGATCCCGTCGTCGTCGACTGGCGCACGCCGGTGGCCGTCCCCTTCTACCGGGCCACCGTCCGGGACCCGGTCGGCCTGCGGCGCCGGCGGCGGTTCATCCTGGAGCGGCGGCGCCTGGTCGACCTCCTCGACGAGAACTTCGACGACCCCGACGGCGTCGACACCACGGCCGCCTCGGGACTCCCCGACCCCCTGCTGGCCGAGCTGGGGCGGGCCCGCACCGGGGTCATGCGCGACATCGTCGCCACCATCGCGGCCGAGCAGGACGAGATCATCCGGGCCCCGCTCGACGTGCCCGTCATCGTCCAGGGGGGCCCGGGCACGGGGAAGACGGCGGTGGGCCTGCACCGCGCCGCCTACCTCCTCTACGAGCACCGGGAGCGCCTCGAGCGCCAGGGGGTGCTGGTGCTCGGGCCCAACCGCATGTTCCTGGCCTACGTGGCCCAGGTGCTGCCCTCGCTGGGGGAGGTGGCCGTGACCCAGACCACGCTGGCCGGCCTGGTGCCCCAGTGGCGGGTGGGGGCGGGCGACGCCGACGCCGTGGCCGCCGCCAAGGGGGACGCCCGGCTGGCCGAGGTGATGGCCAGCGCGGCCGCGGCCACCGTGCGCCCCCCGACCGAGGCCGTCACCGCCACCACGAGGTGGGGGACGTGCCGCCTGGGCCCCGACGAGGTGGCGACCCTGGTGGAGGGGGCCCGGGCCTCGGGCGGCCCCATGGCCCGCCAACGCGCCCGGTTCCGGCGCGGCGTCGGCCGGCACGTGGCGGCGGTGCTCTCGGAGCGGCGCCCGGACCGGGTCCTCGACGTCGACCAGGTCCAGGCCGACCTGGGGGCCGACCGCCCGCTCCAGGCCTGGCTGGGACGGGTGTGGCCCGCCCTGAGCGCCCCCGCCCTGGTGCGCCTGGTCCTGGCCCGGGCCGGCACGCCGGCCGGCGCCGCCACCGCCGTGCTGGGGACGGACCAGGCCCGGGTCCTGCACCGTGCCCCGACGGGGACGGTGGCCCGCCAGCGCTGGACCGAGGCCGACCTCCCCCTGCTCGACGAGGCCGAGGACGTGCTCGGCGGCCCGCCCCGCCGCTACGGCCACATCGTGGTGGACGAGGCCCAGGACCTCTCGCCCATGGCCCTGCGCATGGTGCGTCGGCGCAGCGCCGACGGCCGGTCCCTCACCGTCCTGGGCGACCTGGCCCAGGCCACCGTCCCGGGGGCGGCGGCCGACTGGGACAGCGCCGCCGCCGCCCTGGGCCTCGACGCCACGGCCCGGGCCACGGCCCTCACCACCGGCTACCGGGTGCCGGCCCAGATCATGGCGTGCGCCAACGGCCTGCTCGCCGTGGCCGCGCCCGGCCTGCCCGCCACCGCCTCGGTGCGGCAGGGGGAGGAGGCTCCGGTCTTCGAGCGGGTCGGTCCCGACGGGGTCCTGGAGCGGGCCGCCGCCCTGGCCGGAGGTCTCCTCGACGTCGACCCCTCGCTGTGCCTCGTCGTGGCCGGGGCCCGCCTGGAGGAGGCGGCCCGGGTCCTCGGGGCCCGCCACCTCCCCTTCGCCACCTCGGGACGGGCGCTGCAGCCGGGCCGGGTCACCCTCCTGGCCCCGGCCGAGGCCAAGGGTCTCGAGTTCGACGCCGTGGTGGTGGCCGAGCCGGCCGAGATCCTGGCCGGCCCGGGGGGTGCGGGCCTCCTCTACATCGCCCTCACCCGGGCCGTCCGGCACCTGGTGGTGGTGTACTCGGGGGCGCTGCCCCCGGGCCTGGCCGGGCCGCCCGGCCCGGGCCCGGCCCGGCGTTAGGGCGAGGGCTCCACCCGCCCCACCACGTGGGCCCCGATGGCGCTCACGGTGGTGGCGCGGCCGGTGGCGAGGGGCGGCGTGTCGATCACCACCGTGGTGGAGGCCGTCTCCACGTACCACCCCGGGGCGCTCGACCCGGCCCGCACCCGGGGCAGGACCCGCCCCCCCACGGTGACGGTGGCGGGAGCGGTGGTGTCGTTGAGCTCGACCTGGTAGGCGACCGCCGCCGGCGCCCCCCGGAAGTGGCCCCGGGCCGCCCCGACCGTGACCGAGACCGTCCCGGCCTGGTCCCCCTCCGGTGCGGTGACGGTGTCGCTGATGGGGGTGGAGGTGGACTGGCCGCGGGTGTAGCCCAGGCCCGAGCCGCTGTCGGCGTAGAGGGAGAAGGCGCCGGGCGCACCGGGGAAGACGTCGAGGACCAGGTGCGAGCCCGGGCCGGCGGCGGCCCTGGCCCCGGCCGGAGCCTCGGGCACGATGCCCCCGGCCCGGACGAAGACTGGCATGCGGTCGAGGGGGACGGCGAGGGAGACCGTGCCCGGCCCGGTGAAGGTGGCCCCCGTGAAGTAGTCCACCCACTGTCCCGGGGGGATCCACACCGAGGTCTGGGCCACCGCACCCGGGGTGGTGACGGGGGCCACCAGTACCTGGGAGCCGAAGAGGTACTCCTCGGGGTGGGCGTAGGCGGCGGACAGCGACGGGTACTGGAGGTAGAGGGGCCGGGCCATGGGCGTGCCCTCGGCGTGGGCCTGGGCGGCGAGGGTGTAGGTGTAGGGCACCAGGGCCTCGCGCAGCCGGAGGAAGTCCTCGGTGATGGCGGCCACCGGCTGCGGGTACTGCCAGGGAAGCCGCTTCTCGTCGTCGGAGTGCAGGCGCAGGATGGGCTGGAAGGTCCCGAACTGCACCCAGCGGGCATAGAGGTCGGGGGGGTCCTGGGTGGTCTGGGGGGGCGGCCCCAGGTAGCTGCCGATGTCGTCGCTCACGTAGGGCTCGCCGATGGTGGCCTCGTCGGGCGTCAGCGCCACCTCCTGGGCCAGGGTGGCCCACGTCCCCCAGGCGTCCCCGGTGAAGGCGACGGCCGAGGTGTGGTCGGACCAGGGCCCGGCCGGGTAGTCCCGTTGGGGCGTCCCGTTGGACGAGCCGATGCGGGCCAGGACGAAGCCGCGCTCACCCACGTTCACCATGGACTGGGCGTAGAGGTGCCCGATCCAGGCGTCGGGGGTGAGCCCGGGCATGGTCACCACCGAGTCGTCGCAGCACCAGTCCAGCCAGTAGAAGCCCACCCCGGCCCGGTTGAGGGGCTGCTGCAGGGCGAAGTTGGACTCGGCCTGGGCGGCGCTGCTCCAGTCCCAGATCCAGCACAGCCCGGCCATGCAGGACGACTCGGGGAGGGTCGACCCCGCCACCCGCTCGGCCGTGGCCGCCTGGGGGTCGTCGAGGGCGATGCTGGAGTGGATGTTCAGCGTGACGGTCACCCCGTGCGAGCGGGCCCAGCTGACGAAGGCGGCCGGGTGGGGGAACAGGGCCGTGTTCCACTCCCAGCCGTCCCAGTTGTTGGGCGCCTTCCAGTCGGTGTCGAGCGACAGGGTGTCGAGCGGGACGGCATTGTGCTCGAAGCCGGGGTAGACCGAGTCCTCCAGGGAGGCCGCCGAGTAGGGGGTGTAGTCCGAGTACCACACGCCGAAGACGCCCCGGGGCAGCAGGGGCGACGGCCCGGTGAGGGTGGCCAGGGTGCGCAGGGCCCCGGTGTAGTCCTGGCCGTAGGCGAAGAGGTAGCCGTCCTCGGCGTCTCCGCCCGGGCTGCGCCGCTCCACCCAGCCCTGGGCGTTCCACACGGCGCTCTGGGTGTCGTCGAGGAGGCGCCACCCCTCCCGGTCCAGGAGGCCGTCGGTGTGCAGGGGCTCGAAGGTGTTGGCGCACGTCGCCCCCGCCGTCCCCGGCGCGCAGGTGGGGCTGGACCCGTAGGTGAAGGTGTCGAAGCCGCGCACCCAGCCGCCCAGGGGCCGGGCGGGCACCGAGGGTGGCGGGGTCGATCCGGGTAGTCCGAGCGCCACGGTGTCGGGGTCGAGGGCGCAGGTGTCACCGGCGTCGCAGCGCAGGGCCACGGTGTCGTTCCCGCCCCGCAGGGTCACGGTGGTGGTGAGCGTGGCCCAGGGCCGGGTGGCGTCCGTCGGCGTGACCCGCAGGGGCCGGGCCCGGCCGTTCACCACGAGGTCGATGGCCGGCCCGCCCCGGCCCGTCCCCCCCGCCGGGGTGGCATAGCGCAGGGTGAGGGCCGCCCGCCCGGCCCGGGCCCCGAGGACGTCCCACGTGGCCGACGCACCCCGGCGTCCCAGGCCGGTGAGGTACCCGGCCTCGCTCCGGTAGCCGCTTCGGGCCCAGTCGAGGGTGGCCCCGCCCCGCAGGACGGCGGCGCCCGACTGGCACACCTGGTCGAAGGGGCACTCCCACTCCCACGTGGGATGGACGGTGTCGAGGCGGTCCCCGTCGCGAAAGCGCACCGACGTGTCGGCGGCGCTGAAGGGACCGTCCGCCATCCGGTAGCGCAGGGTGAGGGCGGCCGTGCGGAGGGTCAGCCAGCCGCCCTGCACCGAGTGGCTGTAGGGGGGGACGGGCGTGTGCCGGTCGAGGACGTTGACCGTGGGGTCGTTCTCGAACTCCCCCGTGGGCGAGTACTCGAGGCGCAGCAGGGTGGGGCCGAGCACCTCGATGCGGGCGGCGCCGGCCCGCACCACGGCCGACTGGTGGGCCGTGCCCGCCGCCATGTCCACCGGGGTGGCCAGGTCCACCGGCGCCCTGTCCCCGGGACCGCGGCCCGACCCCGGCACGACGAGGACGCCCACCACCACGGCCACCACGGCCAGCACCACCACGACCAGCACGGTGCGGCGGCGCCGCGTCCGGCTGCGGGGCCCCTCGCCCTCCACCCTCGCCACGGCGCGCCACCCTATCGGGGTCGCACTCGCCCACCGGGGGTGGCCCACCCCCCGTGCCGCGCCCTCAGGCCTGGTTGGGTACCGGTGTCGTGGGCGTGGCCTTGGCCGGGCAGGCCCGGGGGTCCCAGGGCTCGAGCTTGGAGGTGGACGGCGAGGGCGCGGCGATGGCCGACGCCGACGGCGCCGTGGTCGTGGTGGTGGCCGGGACCGAGCTCGAGGACGCCGTGCCCGTGGTCCCGGCCGGGGCGGCGGGGGCGTTCACGGAGAATTGCGTCCCCGTGACCACGGTGACCTGCGCGCCGTCGGTCACCTGGGACGGGTCGTAGGCCATGACGACCGACCCCGACATGGCGTCCACCACCGACTCCGCCGCCGCCTCGTCGGCGGTGGAGCGCGAGCCGTAGTACACCACCGTCTCCTCCACGTCCCCCACGGGTGTGGCGTCGCCCACGCCCGAGGTGTGGAAGCCGAGCGCCCCGAGCGCGTCGGCGGTGTCCGTGGCCTGGTCGTAGGCGCCGGTGCCGTTCACCACCGACACGCTGACCGAGGAGGGAGCGGGCAGGGCCGCCCCGGTCAGGGTGTCGGTGGTCGGGCCCACCCCGAGCATCCGGTCGATGGCGGCACGGTCGGGGGCGGCCGCCGGGAACTCCACGTCGCCGTAGTTGCCCCCCTGGTAGAGGAGGCTTCCCCCCGGACCGTCGGGGTCGGTGACCACGGCCACCGGGAGGGTGAGCTGGGGGACGGCGTCGATGTCCGTGGCGTGGAACTCGAGGAGCAGGTGGGCCATGTCGTTCACCGACCAGGACTGGTCGAAGGCGATGTCGGCCTTCACGGAATTGATGAGGCTGACGTCGGTGATGGGATCGCCCAGTCCCTGCTTGGCCACGGCCGTGGCCAGGACGCGCAGGAACTCGTGGTCGCGGCGGATGCGGGCCAGGTCGCTCAGGCTCTCCTGGGGCCAGTCCGGGGCCCACGTGGTGTCGGTGCCGGGCGCGTCGTACTGGAGGTGTCGGGCCCGCACGACCTGGAGGGCCTGGGTGCCGTCGAGGTGGACGCAGGCGGCGGCGTGGACGTTGAGGCCCGAAAAGGCGTCGTACACCGACATGGGGAAGGCCATGTTCACGCCGCCCAGGGCGTTCACGATGTTGGCGAACTGGTCGAAGTTCAGTGACACGGCGTGCTGGATGGGGATGCCGAAGTCCTCCTCGATGGCCGACACCAGCTGGCTGAGACCCTGGTAGAGGGCGGCGTCCACCTTGTTGGGGCCGGTGCTGCGCCCGTTGGGGACGAACAGGTCGCGCGGGATCGAGAGGAGGGCCAGGCGGTGATGGGTGGGGTCGACGTGCAGGATCATGACCACGTCGCTGTTGACACCGTTCACCCCTTCGGAGCACAGGCCGTAGGCGGCGTTCTGCACCCTCAGGGCGCAGCGCGACGTCGACCCCGCCATGAGGATGTTCTCGGTGCCCGCCTCCTTGCCCGAGGTGAGGGCGTCGCTCAGGCCCCGCACCTCGACCCGGTGCAGGTCGTGGGTCAGGTAGTAGGCGTAGCCCACCCCTCCCCCCACCATCACCAGCACCACCACGAGCGAGACCACGAGGACCCGGCGAAGCCGCCGGCCACCCCCCGTTCGCCCCCCGGCGCCGTGGCGGGCCTTGCGCCGACTGGACGCGATCTCGGCTCCCAGGGCGCGCAGCCGCTCCTCGTTGGCGACCGGCTTCACGGGCGGCGCCGCAGCCCCGTGGCGCCCGCCCCCCGCTGTCCCGGCCCCGGGCGGGGAAGGGCCTGGGCCGCGCCGCCGTCCGTCCTGGGGGGCGCCGCCGAGCGCCGGTCTCCGGGGCCCGTGCCCGTGGCGGGGGGACCCGACATCACGGGGGGTGATGGTAACAACCGCCTTCCCGGGGGCGGGATCGGCGGGGGCCGGCTCCGGCCCGGTCCTCGGGGTGACCGGAGGTCGGCCGGCGGTTGTGTGGTCGTCCGTCCGCTCAGGGTGGTCACCGGGGCCGGGGGCCTCGGGCGGGGACGGGCAGCCGGGGGCTCAGCGTCGAGGGCGGGACCGCCAGTCGACGGTCACGGTCGCCGCCTGCGCAGGATGGTCATGGAGCCAGGCACGGGCGAACGGGCACCAGGGCACGACCGGAAGGCCCTGGGTGGCGGCCCAGGCCACGGCCGCGCCGACCAGGGCCCCGCCGATCCCGTGGCCACCCATGGACTCGGGGACCCCGGTGTGGACGAGGACCAGGCCCTCGTCGGTGATCTCGTACACGAGCTCGGCCTCGGTCCCGTGCTGGCGAACCACGAAGCGACCGTCCTCACGCACGACCACGGGTGCATCGGGCCGCTCGTCGCCCATGGGGATCTCCTCCCGGGGGCGCATCCGGCCCGGGACGAGACGGTAGCGGCTCGTGGTGGTGGGACCGGCCCGGGATGCGGCCGGGAACCCCCCGCCGGGTTCGGACGTCCAAACCCCCGTGACCATCGAGAAGGACGTCGCCATGTCTCGTGCCCCCCTGCACCGGGCCCGCCACCTCCTGGGCCGCCTTCCCCTGCCGTCCCGGCGCGCCCTGGCCGGGGTGGCCACGGCCTGCGTCCTGGCCGGAGGGGCGGTGCTGGCCAGCGCCTCGAGCTCCTCGGGCCAACCCGCCGCCACACACAGCTCGTCGGCTCGGGACCCCGGGGCCGGCGCCGCGTCCGGGGCCGCCCCGGGACCCGGCACCGACCGGGTTCCGTCGGCGCTGTGCCCGGACACCTCGGGCCCGACGGGGTCGACGGGGTCGACGGTGGGGACGGCCACCCACCTGTTCACCCGCACCACCGCCGACGGGATCACCATCCGTGCCTACCAGCTGGCCGACGGGGGGATCGTGGCGTGCGTCCCCGTGCCCCAGAGCACGCCGGCCCTCCCGGCGTGCGGGGGCGGCGTCAGCGCCGAGATGTCCGACACCACCGCCGTGGGCCAGGGCGACCTCGGCCCCGTCGTGGTCACGCCCGCCCACCCCGTCCCGCTCCCCGCCTCGGGGGCGGGATCGGGCAGCACCACCACCACGGAACCAGGCTGGGAGCAGGCGGGCGCCTCGACCTCGGGGGCCTTCGGGGTCGTCGAGGGGGATCCGGTGTGGTGGGTCATGGCCCAGGTGCCGGCGGACGTGACCCAGGCCCGCATGACCTTCGCCGACGGCTCCACCGACGCCATGGCCCCCGTGGGCGGTGTGGTCGTCCTCGCCCACCACGTGGCCGCCGGCACGGTGGCGTCCGACCCCTACACCGTCAGCGGCACCTTGCAGCTCCTCGGCGCCGGCGGCACCGTCCTGAGCTCGTCGGACTTCCCGCCCACGCCGGTCTCGGGCAACTCCGGCCCGGGCAACTCCGGCACGGGCAACTCCGGCACGGGCAACTCGGGCCCGGGCAACTCCGGCCCGGGCAGCTCGGGCACGGGCAACTCCGGCCCGGGTGCCGTCGGATCGTCGGGGAGCGGGAACAGCGGGGCATCCACGGCGACGGTCTCGCCCACCGTGGCGGCCCCGAGCGCCTCGCACCCCCCGGCCGTGGTCAACGACGCCGCGCCCGCCATCGCCGTGGCCTGCCCCATGCTGCCGGCGGCCTCCTGAGCGGACCGGCGCCGGGCCGGCGCCGCTGGGACGGGTCCGTCGGGACGGGCATGATGGGGGCATGACCGTCGTGCGCATCAACGCCATCACCGTTCCCGAGGACGGAGGGGAGGAGCTGGCCCGGCGCTTCGGGGAGCGGGCCGGGGCGGTCGACGGGGCCGACGGCTTCGAGGGCTTCGAGTTGCTGCGCCCCACCGACGGCCGGCCCACCTGGCTCGTCCTCACCCGCTGGAGGGATCAGGCCGCCTTCGAGGCGTGGGTGGCGTCGCCGGCGTTCGCCCACGGGCACCGCGGCGTGGCGGGACCGGGCCCGCATGCGCCCGTCGCGGTGCACAGCGAGCTGTGGTCCTACGACGTGGCCCTGGGCGTGGGCGCGAGGCCCGGCCCGACCTGAGCCGGGGCGGGGCGGCGCCTCCGCTCGGTCGCGCCTCAGGGCTGGACGACGGCGATCGACCAGCTGCACTCGGAGTCGATCGAGATGTTGAAGGTGCCCTGGTCGTCGTAGACGCTGTCACCCGTGCCGTGCCCGCCCAGCTGGTCCGTGCCGATGTCGGGCGTGTCGATGGCGTCGCCGTACCCGTTGATGGTGGTGATGAAATTCCCCACCGGGCCGAAGGCCGAGCAGTTGTAGGACCAGTTGAGCTGCCACGACGCCGCCGACACCGTGAACTGGGCGCTGTCGGCGTTGCCCGAGCCGAACTGCACGAGCAGCGTCGAGGGGGCCACCGTCGTGGTCGTGGCGGTGGCGCCACGGGCCCTCGTGGTCGTGGTCGCCGTCGTGGCCCGAGGGGTGCCCGCCGCCGGGATGGTGGGAAGTGTCGTGGACGCCGACGTCGCGCTGGACACGGGGACGGAGGGATCTGGGGCGGCGCCGTGCCGGGCCGTCACGGTCCCGCTGTGACGGGGTGCGGCCGTCGCGGTCGTCCCGCACGCCGCGGCGGCGAGGGCGAGCACCAGCACCAGCCCGGGTCGTGCCCGTCGCATGCCCCCCCTCTTCCCTCGGCCCATCGCCCCCACGCGATTGTACTGTGCACGCGCTGCGTTCCTCCGGCGTGGGCGCCTGCCCGCCGCGGCCCAGGGCGGTTCAGCTCAGGCGGAGGGTCTCGAGGGGCTCCAGGCGGGCGGCCTTGATGGAGGGAAAGAGCCCGGCCACGGCCGAGACGGCGACGGCCAGCCCCACCCACAGGGGGATCTCGGTGTAGTCGATGACCACGGTCCAGTGGGCCACGGCCGAGACCACGTACACGATGACCACCCCCAGGACGGCGCCCACCGCCCCGCCCAGGACCCCCACGAAGAGGGACTCGAGGAGGAACTGGAAGCCGATCTTGGACCGGTTGTGGCCCACCGCCCTGCGGATGCCGATCTCCGAGGACCGCTGGATGACGGAGATGGACATGACGTTGGCGATGCCCAGCCCCCCCACCGTCAGGGCCAGCAGACCGGCGAAGAGGGCAACCTCCTGCAGGGTGTGGTTGGCCTGGGAGGCGGCCTGCAGGACGTCGCTCGGGACCTGGGTGGAGACCTGGTCGGTGCCGCCCAGGCTGATGGCGGTGGGGATGGCGTTGGCCGTGGCCTGGGTGGTCCCGGGAGCGGCCCGGACGTAGAGCTGGTTGGGCAGGCCGTTGGTGTGCAGGACGTGCTTGGCCGACCACTGGGTCACGAACACGGCGTTGTCGAGCTGGGGGTCGAGGGGTACCGACCCCAGGACGCCCACCACCCCGAAATTGGTCCCGTTGAGGGCCACGGTGCGGATCTCCCCCGGGATGTAGCCGTACTGCTTGGCGATACCCGAGCCGAGGACCACCGAGTCGGTGTGCAGCTGGGTATCGGCGCTGTCGAGCCAGCGGCCGTCGAGCAGCGGCACGTTGAGGACGGCCGGGAGGTCGAGGTCGGCGGCCCGCACCGGCACCGGGAAGGCCTCGTAGTAGGTGCTCGCCCCGGCGATGGGCAGGGCGATGACCCCGGAGACGTTGGTGGTGGCCGCCGCGCTCGTCACCGTGGAGATCGCCTCCACCCGGGCCACGGCGTTGGCCGGGAAGGTGGGGTTCTGCGAGCCGAAGGTGCCGCCCGCCTGGGCGATGATGAGGTTGGTGCCGAGCTTGGACAGCTGGGCCTGGAGCGATCCCTTGGCGCTCTCGGTCAGCCCCACGGCGCACACCATGGCGGCCACGCCGATGACGGGGCCCACCATGATGAGCACGGTGCGGACCCGACGGGCGGTGAGGCCGGTCCAGGCCACCGTGAGCAGGTCCCGGAAGTTCACCGGGCCGGAACCCCCGCCAGGGGCGCCGGGCCGTCGGCGACGATGGCCCCGTCGCGCATGGAGACGATGCGCTGGGCGGTGTTGGCCACGGTCATGTCGTGGGTGACCACCACCACGGCCCGCTCCGGGGACTGCAGGCGCTGGAACAGCTCGAGGACGGCGGTGGCGTTGGCCGAGTCGAGGGCACCGGTGGGCTCGTCGGCCAGGATCATGAGCGGGTCGGTGACGATGGCCCGGGCCAGGGCCACCCGCTGCTGCTCGCCCCCCGACAGCTGCGAGGGCCGGTGCTGGGCGCGATGCGCCAGCCCCAGCCGTCCCAGGGCCTCGAGGGAGCGGCGCCGGCGCTCCCTCGGCTTGATGCCCCGGTACAGCAGGGCCGTCTCCACGTTGGCCACCGCGCTGAGGTGCTGGACCAGGTGGAACTGCTGGAAGATGAACCCGATGGCGTCGCCGCGCAGGCGTGAGCGGGCCGCGTCGTCCAGGACGCTCACGTCCTGGCCCGCCACCCGCACCGCCCCCGAGGTGGGGAGGTCCAGCACCCCCAGCAGGCCGAGCATGGTGGACTTGCCCGAACCCGAGGGGCCGATGATGGAGAGGAAGTCCCCGGCGTGGATCTGCAGGGACACGTCCCGCAGGGCGTAGACGGGGACCTCCTCCCCGTAGACGCGCGACACCCCGTCGAGCTCCAGGAGCGGTCGTGGCGCCGGCCCCGGCATGGCCGTGACCGGCCAGGGGCCGGCGCTCATGTCTGGTCGGACTGGACCACGACGGTCTGGCCCAGGCTCAGGCCCGACTTGACCTGGATGTAGGAGCCCTCCGACAGCCCCGTCACCACGGGGACCTCGGTGATGGCGCCCGTGGCGCCGAGCACCCGCACCACGTCGTCGCCCACGCCGTTCTGCTTGACCGCGGCGATGGGGACGGTGAGGGCGTCGGTGGCCTGCTGGTCCACCACGTTGATGGACACGGTGGACCCGTCGGCCCCGTTGAGACTGGTGAGGTCGGAGGAGTCGATGCGGCCCTCGTAGACCTCGCTCGAGGACCCTTGGCCGCTGCTCACGTCGGTGGGGGTGGCGTCGAGCTCGGTGATGGTGCCCGACACCTGGGTGGTGCCGCCCGAGATCTGGACCGTACACTGCTGGCCCACCGAGAGGTTGGTGCGGTCCGAGGGCGAGGCCTGCAGGGTGACCGACGCCGTGGGCTCGGTGAGCTCGAGGATGGGTGTCCCCGGGGCCACGGACTGGCCCGCCTTGAGATAGACGGTGCCGACCCGGATGGGCCAGGCGCCCGTGATCATGTCGGTGGGCTCGAAGGTCACGTCCTTCTCCAGCGACTGCAGCGTGACGGTGACCGAGGTCTGCCCGGCCTGGAGCAGGGCCACCCCGGCCAGGGGCTCGTAGTCCTGGCCGGGCTCCGCCGTCCCCTCCACCGCGAAGTTGACCGAGGTGTCCTGGGTCGGGGCCTGGTCGGCGGTGATGGTGAAGGTCGCCGCCCCACCCTCGGTGATGGAGGTGGCCGCGGCGCGCAGGGTGAGCTTGGGCAGGACCTGGGAGCTGATGGTCACCGACACCGTGCCCGGTGTGCCCGCCACGTAGCCCGAGCCGGGGGCGAGGGCCACGCTCAGGGTGCGGTCGGCCTCGACCTGGTCCGAGGCCACGGTGGGGACGGTCACGGCGGCGCTGGTCTGTCCCGGGGGCACCACCACGCTGGTCGGAGGGGCGCTGTAGTCGGTCCCCTCCACGGCGCTGCCCCCGTAGGTGAGGTTGACGGTGAGCGCCGAGCTGCTCGGGGCGCTCAGGTTCAGCGCCACCTGGTAGGGCTGGCCCTTGTCCAGGAAGGTGGTGGCCGACGAGAGCGTCACCACCGGGGTCCCGGTGCGCTCGCCGATGGTGACCACCGCCGATCCCGGCGTGCCGACGGTGTAGGAGCCGGGCGAGGGCGAGAGGCCCACCACCACGTACTTGTCGGGTCCGATGGTGTCACTGGCCAGGGTGGCCACCGACACCGTGGCCGACGTCGCCCCGGCCGGCAGCGTCACGACGGGATCGGGCGGCGTGTAGTCGGTCCCGGGGGTGGCGTCGCCGGCGAAGGACAGCAGGACCTGGGTGTTCCGGATGGGGGCCTGGTCGGCGGTGACGGTCAGGGTGGCCGAGGCCCCCGGCGCCACGGTCGTGCCCCCGGTGATGGACAGCTGGGGGACGTTGGCGTTGGTGATGGTCGTCTGGGCCGTGTCGGGCGAGCCGGGCGAGTATCCCGTCCCGCCGTCCACCGTCACCGTCAGCGTGGGCTCGGCCTCGACCGCCGTGGTGACGCGCGTGGCCACCTCCAGGGTGGCGGAGGTGGCGCCGGCCGGGATGGTGACGGTCGAGGGCGGGGTGATCACGTCCTGGCTCCCGGCCGTGCCGCCGTAGTCGAGGTTCACGGTGAGGTCGCCCGACGGGGCGGGGGAGGCGCTCAGCACGAAGACGGCGCTCTGGCCCTGGGCCACCTGGTCGCTCTCGGACTGGATCGTCACGGTGGGACCCGAGATGCGGGGGTAGGCGAGGAGGGTGGCCTCGGCCCCGGCGCCGTGGCGCGTGGCGCTCGTCTGGGCCGGGGGCGGCCCGATGGTGATCCCGGCCGAGTCCTGGGCGCCGAGCTGGTAGCCGGTCCCCTGCTGGAGGACGACGTTGGCGGTCTCGGTGGTGGCCGGCGTCGAGTTCGGGTACTGGTGCTGGGCCTGCCACTGGGCCAGGGCGAACTGGGTCTGCTCGGTGAACTGGTCGTCGGTGACCGGGCCCGGGTAGTCGCCCGCCGCGGCGAGGATCTGCTTGAGCTGGAGCACGTCGGCCCCCACGTCCCCCGGGACCAGGGCCCGGAAGAACGGGGTGGTGCCGGGCTCGGCCACGGCGGCGCGCCCGTTGAGCGAGAACATGGCCTGGCCGGCCTGCACCGTCGACCCGTCGGTGGCGTCGACGGCGGTGAGCAGGCCCTCGGTGGCGGCCGTCACGTTGCGGAGGCTCTTGCGGGCCAGGGTGCCCGTGAGCTGGACCGTGCTCTGGAGGGTGCGCTGCTGGACCCGGGCCAGGATGATGACGGCGTTGCCCTGGCTTGCGCCGGCGCCGCTCAGGGTCCAGGGGATGACGACGGCGGCGAGCACCACCGCGCCGAGGATGGCGAGGACGGCCTTACGGCGGAAGAGGGCTCGCCAGTGCACCGCGGGGATCAGCCGATGGCCTTGGAGGCACAGGCCTGCATGTCACCGGTGTCGAGGAGCGACTTGCCCGGCGGCGGCGTGATGTTGGTCACGCTGCCGGCGCCGCCCCCGAAGGAGAAGAGCAGCCCCTTCGCGTTGGGCGTGGGTGTGGGGATGCTCCAGCCCTTGCCCAGCATGCAGGTGCGCCACTTGAGGTACTCCTGGTTCTCGGTGTGGATCTGGGCCAGCGTGAGGTTGTTCTGGGCGTTCTGCTCGTTCTGCAGGGCCTGGAGGATGTCGCTCCGGGTGGCGCAGGTGGTGAGGCTCTTCACGTACGAGGGGTTGTTGGTGGGCGAGCTCGGGTCGTTGGCGACCGGCGCCCCGATGAAGGTCACCCCGAGACCGGACAGGCACGACTGGAAGCTGCTCAGCGCCGTGAAGAGGGCGGTGATGGGGTTGCTCTGGGCCAGGGGGATGGTGGAGCTCGTCGAGGATCCCTTCCCACCCGAGCCGGAGGAGGGCAGCTGGGACTTGGCCACCTGCCCGGCGACCTCGGCCGAGGGGTTGCCGGGGTGCGACGATCCGCACGCCGCCGCCAGGAGGGCGGCGAGCCCCAGCATCCCGCCCGCCAGGACGTGGCGCCATCTGCGCCCGTGGTGCACGTCGAAGATCATCGCTGCCCCCTCGTGGGGCTCGGGGCCGGGCTCGGCGCCCGGCGCTGTCGGGTGGTGCACGATCCACGGCCACTCCCCGGCGGCGTGCCGGGAGCCCCGCACCAGGCGGGCCCGCACCCGCGCCGTGGCCGCCGGAGCATCAGCGAGCGTTCCCCCTCCCCCTGCGTGCGACGAGCCGGGAAAGTATAGGCCGCAGGTGCGGCGCCCGGTCCAGTGCCGGGCGGCCCCTCACCCCCCGAAGGAGGGCGGGGCGTCGGCGGGGGCGCTGCCCCAGGTCGGGTCGGGCGAGGGGCCCAGGGCCATCACGATCGTGGCCCCGGTCACGGTGGCCGAGGCCGGCAGCCACGGACAGTCGTAGGGGGCCACGGCGCCGGCCGCGGCGGCGGCGCAGGGCGTGGACCCGGGGGTGAGCCCCTCGACGTCGGCGCTCTGGACGTAGGGGTCGGCGTCGGCGGCGGCGGGGGCGTCGACGGTGATCGTCCTGCCGTCGCCCAGGGTGATGCTCTCGTGGGGGAAGAGGGGGCTGCCCAGGACGAGCTCGCCCCGCCCCGGCACCTCGGGATAGAGGCCCAGGGCGGCCCAGACGTACCACGACGCCATGGCCCCGAGGTCGTCGTTGCCGGGCTCGCCGTCGGGGGTGGCCGAGTAGAGCTGGGTCTCGATGCGGCGGACCACGTCCTGGGTGCGCCACGGGGCGCCGGCGTAGTCGTACTCCCACGGGATCCCGAGGGCGGGCTCGTTCCCGGCCCAGTCGTAGGGCTGTTTGCGGCTGGTGTTGAGGTGGGTGAAGAAGGTGTTCAGCTTGGCCACCACGGCGCTGTCACCGCCCAGGGCGGCGAACAGGCCGGCCAGGTTCTGGGGCACGCTCCAGGTGTACTGGATGGCGTTGCCCTCCTCGAAGCCGGTCTGGCCGATGTCGGGGAGGGGCGAGCGCTGGAAGGCCGGCCCGGGGGGGAAGGTCCCGTCCGCCCGGCGGGCCCCGAGGTACCCGGTGGCGGGGTTGACCTCGTTGCGCCAGTTCTGGGCCCGGGCCAGGAAGGTCTGGGCCGTGGCCGCCTGGTCGTCGGCCTGCGCCAGCTGGGAGATGGCGAAGTCGTCGATGGCGTACTCGAGGGTCTCCGAGCCTCCCACCGTGTAGTTGTAGGCGGTCAGGTCACGGGTGCCGGCCGAGACGTAGCCCTTGGTCTCGTACTCGGTGAGGTCCTGGCGCTCGGGGAAAGTGAAGAGGCTGTCGGTTGCCTTGGGGTCGGTGGCACCCCGGAGCGTGTCGGCCAGGGCCTGGGCCAGATCGAAGTCGGTGGCCCCGAAGGCGTAGGCCCCGGCGATCACGGGGTCGGCCGCGTCGCCGTTCATGCTGTTGTTGTCGGAGTTGTCGAACGCCCACTTGGGAAGAGCGCCTCCTTGGGCGGCGTCGCTCAGGAGCGACGTGACCATGTCGCTGGCCTCGCCGGGGGCGATCAGGGCCAGCAGGGGCATCTCGGACCGGTAGATGTCCCACTCGGAGAAGTCGGTGTACTGGGTGTAGCCGCTGGCCACGTGGACCTTGTTGTCGAAGCCCATGTAGTCCCCGTTGTCGTCGTCGAAGACCTTGGGCTCGAGCAGGGACTTGTACAGGGCCGAGTAGAAGGTGCGCTCGTCGGCCAGCGAGCCCCCGCTCACCGCCAGGCGCCCCAGGAGGGTGTTCCAGGTGGCGGTGTCCTTGGCCTCCAGGGCCGGGAGGCTCCACCCGGGGGCCTCCTGGGCCAGGTTGAGGGCGGCGTCGGCGGCGCTCACGTAGGAGATGGCCACCTGCATCTCGACGGTGCGGGGGCCGGGGCCGAAGCTCACCCAGCCCCCCGAGCCGGCGGCCGAGGTGGCCCGGGTGCCGGGGGAGACGGTGGAGCCGTGCCACGTGCCGTACCCCGAGAAGGGGGTGTCGAAGCGGGCGTCGAACCACAGCTGGTACGGGGCCGAGGTGTCGCAGAACCGCCCCCCCGTGACCGAGCCCTCCACCTCGTCGTCGCCCACCATCCTGATGTCGTCCGCCGTCGAGCCCGCCTCGCTGTCGCTCACCTTGAACAGGAGGTCGGCCGCCCCTCCACCGGGGAAGGTGAAGCGACCGAGGCCGCTGCGCGTGGTGACGCTCAGCTCCACCCCGATGGCCGGGTGCTCCAGGGTCACGGTGTAGCTGCCCGGGTGGGCCGACTCCTGGGCGTGGGAGAAGGAGGCCTTGGCCGCCTCGGGGTGCTTGCCGACGGGACCCGTCGTCGGCAGGACGGGGATGTCGCCGTCGGCGTCACAGCCCGGACCGCTCATGTGGGTGAGGCTGAAGCCGGTGATGGCCCGGTCGCTGTAGGTGTAGCCCCCGCCCTGGGACCGGTCGGGCCAGGTGTCGGGGCTCCACTGCAGCATCCCGAAGGGGACGTCGGCGCCCGGGAACGTGTCGATGGCGCCCACGCTCGTCCCCCCCACGCCCGTCCCCATGAAGGGGTCGACGAGGTCGGCCGGCGTGGCCGAGGCCGGCGCCGGCGTGGAGGCCGGCACCGTGGTGGTGGTCGGGGTCGTGGTGGTGGTGCGCCGGGGCGGGGCGGCGCCGGTGCCGGTCCCGCTGCAGGCGCCCAGCACGGTGGCGGCGGCGCCGAGCACCACCAGGGCCCCCACCCCGCGCCGGCGGGGGCGGCGCCTCGCTCCGCTCGTCCCCGCACACCCCGCCACGCCCGGCATTGTACGAGTGGGCCCGGCTGCCGCCCGGGGCACCGCTGCCGCCCGGGGCGAGGCGGCCCTGCCGGGGCCGGGCCCCACCGGTACCATCCCAGGCCGTGCCGGCCGCCCCCTTCATCGCCCGGTTGCGGGCCAAGGTGGGCAACGACCTGCTCGTGCTGCCCTCGGTCTCGGTCCTCCCCCGCGACGGCGCCGGCCGGGTGCTCCTGGTGCGGATCATCGACACCGGCCTGTGGGCCACCGTGGGCGGGGCGGTCGAGCCCGACGAGTCGCCCCAGGAGGCGGCGGTGCGCGAGGCCGAGGAGGAGGCCGGGGTGCGGGTGGCACTGGGGCCGGTCCTCGCCGTGCTGGGCGGGCCCGAATTCCGCATGACCTACCCCAACGGTGACCGGACGGCCTACGTGGTGTCGGTGTTCGGAGCCGAGGTGGTGGGGGGCGAGGCCCGGCCCGACGGCGAGGAGACCTCGGCCGTGCGGTGGTGGGACCCGGCCGAGCTCCCCTACGGGGAGATGGGGGTGATCACCCGCGCCATCCTGCGCGACGTCGGCATCGGTCGGGCCTGAGCCGGCGCTCGGTGCCGGGGCAGCATCGGGTCGTGGCCGTCCAGCTGCTCACGCCCCGGTTGCGCCTGCGGCGGTGGCGTCCCGCCGACGGCGAGGAGCTCGCCGCCGTCTTCGCCAAGCCCGAGGTGTGGCGGTTCCCGCTGGGGCGCGGCCTCAGGGCCGAGGAGACGGCGGCATTCCTGGCCCGGCGCCTGGAGGAGCAGCACCGCAGCCCGGTCCATCTGTGGGCGGCCGAGCTGCTCCATCCGGCGCGCCTCATCGGGTACATGGGCCTGGCCGTGCCCACCTTCCTCCCCGAGATCCTCCCCGCCGTGGAGATCGGCTGGCGCCTCGACCCGGACTGGTGGGGCCGGGGCCTGGCCACCGAGGGGGGCGCGGCGGTCCTGGCCCACGCCTTCGGCCCGCTGCACCTGGACGAGGTGGTGAGCATTTACCAACCCGAGAACGCCGCGTCGGGTGCCGTCATGCGCCGCCTGGGCATGCGGGCCGAGCGCGACACCCGCCATCCCGCCCTGGGCACCCCCCTGCGGGTGTACCGCCTGGGACGGGCCGAGTGGGCGGCCCGGGCGTCCTGAGGAGCGGCGGGCCCGGGCCGGACCCCGCC
>DATJOV010000352.1:0-5224 GCA_035506735.1 Acidimicrobiales bacterium
GGTCCAGCACGCCCTCCTGGACATGGTGCAGCTGGGGGCGGCCCACCCCGACGTGCTGCTGCTCCTGCCCGTGGCGGGTGGCTACGTCGCCGGCCCCGAGCGCGGTGGTGCCTTCGGCTTCGTCACGGGCCTGGTGGCCGACCTCTTCCTGCCCACCCCCTTCGGCCTGTCGGCCCTGGTCGGCTGCCTGGTGGGGTTCGGGACGGGCGTGGCCACCCAGGGCCTGGTGCGCACCTCGTGGTGGCTCCCCCCCGTGGTGGGGGCGGTGGCGACCGCCGTCGGCACGGCCGCCTACGCCATCCTGGGCGGTGTGCTCGGAGACCCCGCCATGCTGCGCGTCTACCTGGCCCCGGCCCTGGTGGCGGGTGTCCCCGCCGCCGTGATCCTGGCCCTGCCGGTGGTGCGGCTGGTGGGGTGGGCCCTGCCGGCACCGTCGTCCCCGCACGGCGCCCCGTCCGGGGGCGGGCTGCGGTGACCCGGCGCCGCCGCCTGGCCCGCGTCCTGCGCCCCGCCGACGTGCCCCGACGGGCGCCGCGCCCGCCCCGGTCGGCCCGGGTCCGGGCCGCGGTGGCGCGCCTGCGCCACCCCCTGCGGGGCGCCCGCCTCTACCCCAGGCCCAAGGCCCCCAAGCCGGCCCGGCCCCAGGGCCCGCGCGGTCCGCGTATGCGGCCCCGGCGCTCGGTGGTGGACCGGGTCATGACGGCGGGGGAGCCGGCCCCGGCGCGCCCCGTCATCCGGTTGCGGGTGCTGGGCCTGGTGGTGCTGGGGCTCTTCTCCCTCATGTTCGTGCGGCTGTGGTACCTCCAGATCCTCGACAGCAACGACTACTCCAAGACCGTGGTGCAGAACCAGCTCCGGCCGGTGGAGGTGCCCGCCCCGCGCGGCCTGATCCTCGACCGCAGCGGCGAGGTCATGGTGGGGGACCAGGTCACGCGCGACATCACCCTGGCCCGGGTGGCGGCCCAGCAGCACCCCGAGGTCATCGGCCAGCTCGCCGCCCTCCTCGGCATCCCCGCCCCCCAGATCGAGGCCGACCTGGCCAACGTCCAGTACAGCCTGTACAAGCCGGTGCCCATCCTGGAGAACGCCCCGCTGTCGGATGTCCTCTACATCTCGGAGCACGCCGCCATGTTCCCGGGGGTGTCCACCGTGGCCGACACCAACCGGACCTACCCCATGGGCCAGACCGGGGTCCAGATGCTCGGCTACCTGGGCGACATCACCAGCCAGGAGCTGGCCGCGGCCAAGGGCCAGGGCTACCAGCTGGGCGACCTCTACGGCCAGAGCGGGCTCGAGGCCCAGTACCAGCCGGCCCTGCGGGGCACCCCGGGCACCGACCGGGTCGAGGTGAACGCCCAGGGCCAGGTGGTCGGCAGCCTGGGCGAGACCCCGCCGGTCTCGGGCGACGACGTGGTCACCAACATCGACGGGGGGCTGGAGCAGACCCTCCAGGCCGCCCTCAACGACGAGATCGCCACCTTCCACGGGGCCTCCAAGGGCGGCGCCGCCGTGGCCCTCGACCCCCGGACGGGGGCGGTCCTGGCCCTGGCGTCGAACCCCACCTACGACCCCACGTGGTGGAACGACGGCATCTCGGTGGCCCACTACGACGACCTCAAGGCGAGCGGGGCCCTGAACGACAACGCCACCCAGGGCCTCTACACCCCGGGGTCGACCTTCAAGCTGGCCACGGCCACGGCCGCCCTGGAGTCGGGGCTCATCACCCCGGGCTACACCTTCGACGACACCGGCAGTTACACCATCCCGGGCTGCAAGACGGGCGGCTCGGGGTGCGCCACCTACCACGACAACGAGGGCGAGGCGGCGGGGTGGGTCGACGTGTCCCAGGCCCTCACCGTGTCGAGCGACATCTTCTTCTACAACATCGGGGTGCAGTTCTGGAACGACTACAAGGCCGACGGCCGCTTCGGGCCCACCCCCATCCAGAACGCCGCCGCCAACCTGGGCTACGGGGACGTGACCGGCATCGACCTGCCCGACGAGACCCAGGACGCCCGGGTCGACTCGCCCTCGGTGGTGGCCAAGGAGCACGCCCAGTACCCCGGGAGCTACCCCAACGGGGGGTGGTACACCGGGAACAACCTCGAGATGGCCTTCGGCCAGGGCGGCACCGTCATCACCCCCATCGAGCAGGCCGTGGCCTACGCCACCTTCGCCAACGGGGGCACCCGCTACGTCCCGCAGATCGCGGCGGGGCTGGTCGACGCCCAGGGCAAGGTGGTGAAGGCCTTCCCCCCCGAGGTGGCCCCGGGGTCCCACGCCCACGTGGGCTACACCTCGGCCGAGTACCAGGCCATGCTGAGCGGGTTCGAGGGGGCGGTGCAGAATCCCAAGGGCACCGCCTACGGGGCCTTCCAGGGCTTCCCCCTGTCCACCTTCCCGCTGGCCGGCAAGACGGGGACGGCCACCACCAACGAGCAGCAGCCCAACTCCTGGTTCGTGGGGTGGGGGCCCCTGCCCGACCCCCGGTACCTCATCGCCGTGGTGGTCCAGGGAGGCGGCTACGGGGCCTCGGCCGCCGCCCCCGTGGCCCGCCAGGGCTTCCAGTACCTGGTGGACCACCCCGAGAGCCCGGTGGCCCTGGCCGCCCCCCCCGTCACCACGGCCGTCCCGGCCACCACCACCCCCACCATCGTCCTCCCGCCCGGTCCCGGCACCACGGGCGGCACCGGGACCGGTACCGGGAGGGGCACCACCACCACGTCGACCTCCTCCCCCGCCAAGGCGTCCGGGCTGGGGCCCCTCCGGGGCCGGGGCCGGGGGCCGGGGGGAGGGGGCCCGGAGGCCGTGGCCGACGACCCCGCCCCGGGCCGGGACGACCACGGACGGGGGTCCAGGGTGGGGGGGCTCTAGACTCCCCCTGGACATGACCTCCCTGTGGCCTCGGATCGAACCGCTCCTGGCCCAGGTCGCGAAGCCCGCCCGCTACATCGGCGGTGAGCTCGGGGCCCTGCGCCCCGTCCACGGATCCGGGCGCGTGGCCTGGTTGCTGGTGTACCCCGACACCTACGAGATCGGGCTGCCCAACCAGGGCCTGCAGATCCTGTACGAGATCCTGAACGAGCGGCCCGACGCCGTGGCCGAGCGGGCCTACGCCCCGTGGACGGACATGGAGGCCGCCATGCGGGGCGCCGGCGTGCCCCTGTTCTCCCTGGAGGGGAGCCTCCCCGCCGCCGACTTCGACGTGATCGCCTTCAACCTGTCGGCCGAGCTCACCTACACCAACGTGCTCAACCTGCTCGACCTGGCCGGGCTGCCCGTGCGCCGGGCCGAGCGCGACGCCTCGCACCCCCTGGTGGTGGCCGGGGGGCACTGCGCCTTCAACCCCGAGCCCCTGGCCGACTTCGTCGACGCCTTCGTGCTCGGCGACGGGGAGGAGCCGGTGGGGGAGATCACCGCCACCCTGGCCTCGTGGCGGGCGGGAGGGGGGTCGCGCCGTGACCTCGAGCTGGCCCTGGCCGGCCTGCCCGGGGTGTACGTCCCGGCCTGCTACGAGCCGCACTACCGCGACGGGCGCCTGGTGTCGCTCACCCCGGTGGCCGAGGGCGTCCCCGAGCGGGTGGAGAAGCGCACCATCGCCGACCTGGGGCGCTGGCCCTACCCCAAGCACCAGCTGGTGCCGCTGGTGGAGGTGGTACACGACCGGCTCAACGTGGAGGTGTTCCGGGGCTGCACCCGGGGGTGCCGCTTCTGCCAGGCCGGCATGATCACCAGGCCGGTGCGGGAACGCCCGGCCGAGCAGGTCGACCGCATGGTGCGCGACGGGCTGGCCCGCACCGGGTACGACGAGGTGACGCTCACCTCGTTGTCGAGCGCCGACTTCTCGGGCATCGAGTCCACCGTGGCCTCGGTCATCAACGACCCGGAGTGCTCGGGGCAGGTGTCGGTGAGCCTCCCCAGCCTCCGCGTGGACGCCTTCACCGTGGGCCTGGCGGCCGAGATCCAAAAGGTGCGCCGCACCGGCCTGACCTTCGCCCCCGAGGGGGGGACGTGGCGCATGCGCCAGGTCATCAACAAGCTCATCCGGGAGGAGGACCTCTACGCCGCCGTGGACGGGGCCTTCTCCCAGGGGTGGCGGCGGGTGAAGCTGTACTTCCTCATCGGGCTCCCCACCGAGACCGACGAGGACGTGCTCGGCATCGCCGAGCTGGCCCGGACGTGCGTGGCCATCGGCCGCCGCTACCACCAGGGCGTCACCGTGACGGCCTCGGTGGGCGGCTTCGTCCCCAAGCCCCACACCCCCTTCCAGTGGTTCGGCCAGAACCCCCCGGGGGAGCTGCGCCGCAAGGTGAGCCTCCTGCGCGACGCCGTGCGGGGGGTGCGGGGCCTGACCCTGCGCTGGCACGACCCCGCCGCCACCACGGCCGAGGGAATCGTGAGCCGGGGCGACCGCCGGGTGGGGGCCGTGGTCGAGCACGTGTGGCGGGCCGGGGGGACCTTCCAGGAGTGGTCCGAGCACTTCGACCTGGCCCTGTGGGAGGAGGGCCTGGCCGCCGCCGGCCTCGACCTGGAGGAGACGGTGTTCCGCCACCGGGCCCGGGACGAGGTGCTGCCCTGGGACCACGTCTCGGCCGGGCTGCATCGGGACTTCCTGTGGGAGGACTTCCAGGAGGCCCTGGCCGAGCACGGCCTGGAGGACTGCCGGTGGACCCCGTGCTACGACTGCGGGGCCTGCACCGGTCTCGGGGTCGAGCACATGGTGGCGTCGGGGGTCCCCCCGGCCGGGGGGAGCCAGGGCACGGGCCAGGACCTGTCGCAGGCCGCCTCGGTGCCGGTGCGGTTCCTCGCCACCGCCGGGGCGCCGCCCCCGGGGACCGGAGCGGGGCACCGGGCATGAGGGTGCGCATCCAATTCTCCAAGCGGGGCCGGGTGCGCTGGACGAGCCACCGGGACGTGGCCCGGATGTGGGAGCGGGCCCTGCGCCGGGCCCGGCTGCCTGTGGCCTACACGGCGGGCTTCTCCCCCCGGCCCCAGCTCAGCTTCGGCCTGGCCCTGCCCACCGGGTGCGAGTCCGACGCCGAGTACCTCGACGTGGCCCTCACCGCCCCCGTCGAGGTGGCCGGCCTGGCCGCCCTGGTCGGTCCCCTCCTCCCCGAGGGGGTCGACGTCGTGGCGGCCGTCGAAGTCGAGCGCGCCGCCCCGTCGCTCCAGGAGGCCGTGACCTCGTGCTCGTGGACCATCGAGGTCCCGGGGGCGAGCGTGG
>DATJOV010000353.1:0-2255 GCA_035506735.1 Acidimicrobiales bacterium
CTGGCTGCGCCAGCAGGGCTTCAACCGGGTGGTGTCGCTCCTGCCCTCGCCCCACAACCTGGCCGCCTACGACGAGCAGGAGATGGCCTGGTCCCACTTCCCCCTGCCCGCCACCGGGGACGTGCGCGAGGTCCTGCTCGACCTCTTCCGCCAGCTCGAGGGGTGGCAGCGGGGGGGCGAGCGGGTCCTGCTGCACCAGGAGGAGCTGGGGGACCGGCTCATGGGGGTGGTGGCCGGCTACCTGCTGTGGTCGGGGCGCCTGCCGGGCGGACCCCAGGCCATCAACGCCATGGAGCGGCTCATCGGCCACCAGATGGGCCCACCGGGGCGGGACATGGTGGCCCGGGCCTCCGAGCTCGTGGCCCCCGGGGCGTCCTGAGCCCCGCCGACCGCCTCCCGCCCCGGCCCGCCGACGTCGTCGAGGTGCGGGGGCTGCGCCTGGACGCCGTCCACGGCGTCCTGCCCGAGGAGCGCCGCACCCCCCAGCCCTTCGAGGTCGATCTCGACCTCGTCCTCGACACCACCGCCGCCGCCCGGGGCGACGACCTGGCCCTGAGCGCCGACTACGCCGCCGCCACCGAGGCCGCCGCCGGCGTCCTCCGGGGCCCGCCCCGCCGGCTGCTCGAGACCCTGGCGGCCGACGTGGCCGCCGCCGTGCTCGAGGACGGGCGGGTCGATGCCGTCACGGTGGTGGTGCGCAAGCTGCGCCCCCCCCTGGGCCACCCCGTGGGGTCGACGGCGGTGCGCATCCACCGGGCCCGCCCGCCGGCGGGGCCGGCTCCGGGGCGGTGAGGCGGCGGGCCTTCCTCGGGCTCGGGTCCAACCTGGGCGACCGGCGGGCCGAGCTGCGCCGGGCCGTGGCCGGGCTGCCCGACCTGGCCGCCCTGTCCCGCCTGTACGAGACCGAGCCCGTGGGGGGACCCCCGGGGCAGGGTCCCTACCTCAACCTCGTGGCCGAGCTGCACACCGAGCTCGGCCCCCGTCAGCTCCTCGAGGTGGGCCGGGCCCTCGAGGCGGCGGCCCGGCGCCGGCGCCTGGTCCGGCACGGACCCCGCACCCTGGACGTCGACGTGCTGCTGGTGGAGGGGGTGGTGGTGGACGAGCCGGACCTGGTGGTGCCCCACCCCCGCATGTGGGAGCGGCGCTTCGTCCTGGCCCCCCTGGCCGAGTTGGCCCCCGAGCTCGTGCCGGCCGAGGTGCTGGCCGGGGCTGGTGGTGGGGTCACCGCCGTGGGTACACTCGAGACGTCCTGATCAGATCGCCTGACGCGACCGGCACCCTGCTCGAGGGGCTGGAGCGCAGAAAGGGGTCCGGTGACATCGGTTCGCATCGTCGGCTCGGGACGAGCCGGCCGTTCGCTCGCCGCCGCCCTGGCCGATGCCGGCCACGAGGTGCACCCGATCCTGGGGCACCACGACGACCTCGCTGCGGCGGGGCGCGACGTCGACGTCCTCGTCCTGGCCACGCCCGACGCCGCCGTGGCCGAGACGGCCCGGGCCGTGCGACCCGTGCCCTCCACCGTGGTGGTCCACCTGTCGGGGGCCCTGGGCCTCGACGCCCTGGCCCCCCACCCCCGCCGGGCCTCGCTCCACCCGCTGGTGCCGCTGCCCACCCCCGAGGTGGGGCGGGTCCGCCTGCGCAGCGGCATCACCTTCGCCGTGGCCGGGGACCCCGTGGCGGCGGCGCTGGCCCGCTCCCTCGACGGGACCGTGATGGAGGTGCCCGAGGAGCACCGGGCCGCCTACCACGCCGCCGCCTGCATCGCCGCCAACCACGTGGTGGCCCTCCTGGGCCAGGTCGAGCGGGTGGCCCGGGGTGCGGGGCTGGGCGTGGACGCCTTCGTGGGGCTGGCCCGGGCCGCCCTCACCGACGTGGCCGAGCTGGGACCGGCCGTGGCCCTCACCGGGCCTGCCGCCCGGGGGGACGAGGGCACCCTGGAGCGCCACCGCGCCGTCCTCGACCCCGACGAGCTCCCCGGCTACGAGGCCGGGGTGGCCCTGGCCCGCCGCCTGGCGACCCAGCGACCGTCCCCCGGTGGGCCCGCCGGCCCCCCGGCCCGCCCCGCCCCGTCGACCCCGCCCCGCTCCCGGCGCCGCCGCGGTACCCGGCGGGGACCGGCGGCCGAGGTGGTGGCGTCGGCCCCGGCCTTCGCCCGGGCCCTCGACGCCGAGCGGGCGCTCGGACGGCGGGTGGGGCTGGTGCCCACCATGGGCGCCCTCCACGCCGGCCACCGGGCCCTGGTGGCCCGGGCCGCG
>DATJOV010000354.1:0-2851 GCA_035506735.1 Acidimicrobiales bacterium
CACGTAGACGCTGGAGGCGGCGGGGAGGGACCCGGCCCGGCGGGCCGCCTCCACCTCGGCCACCAGGGCCTCGGCGTAGGGCCCCATGAGGTGGTCGCGGTCGGTCCACGTGGCGAAGGCGCAATAGTCGCACCGGGCCGCGCAGAACGGGACGTGGACGTAGACCCCGAAGGGGGGCGGGCCGGCCACGGCCCTCAGGCGGTGGGGCTGGCCCGCACGCTGCGCAGGCGCCGGTCGAGATGGACCTCCATGGCCTCGGTGGCGAGCTCGGTCACCTCGGCCACCACCGGCCCGTCCGGTTCGGCCAGGGCGGCGGCGAGGTCCCCGCCCAGGACCCGGCGCACCAGGGCCAGGGCCGGGCCCGACAGGGGCCGGCCCCGCCGGCACGAGCGGCACAGGGCACCGCCCTCGGCCAGGTCGAAGGCGACCAGGGCGTCGTCGGCCCCGCACGAGGCGCAGGCGTCGAGCACCGGGCCCGACCCCTCCAGGGCCAGGGCCTTGAGGCAGAAGGCCGGCACCAGGAGGGGGGCGTCGTGGGCCTCGAGGGCGCGCAGGGCACCCAGGACCATGTCGAAGAGGCGGGGGTTGGCGTGGCGCTCCTGGCACAGCTGGTCCGCCACCTCGAGGACGGTGAAGGCCTTGGCCATGCGCCCCAGGTCCTCGCGCACGGCCCGGAAGGCGTCGTGCACCTCGGCCTGGTTGACCACGTCGAGCTCCCGGCCGGCCCAGCACAGGAGGGCCACGTGGCTGAGGGGCTCGAGGCGGCCCCCGAACTTCGACCGGGTGCGCCGCACCCCCTTGGCCACGGCCCGGACCTTGCCGTGGCCCCGGGTGAGCATGGTCACGATGCGGTCGGCCTCGCCCAGGCGCATGGTGCGCAGCACCACGCCCTCGTCGCGGTAGAGGCTCACCGGCCGGCGGCCCCGGCGGGGCCCTGGTCCTCGGCCTCGGGCCGGTACGGGGCGCGGTCGGGGGTGTGGCGGGCCCCGAGCTTGGTGCCGAGCACGATCATGGCCAGGATGGCCGCCACCGTGACCAGGACGGCGGTGGCGGCGCTCACCCCGGCCACGGCCAGGACCACCAGGGCCCCGAGGACGAGGACCCCGAGCACGACGGCCAGGGTCCTCACGTCCGCACCCCCCCGTAGCGCCGCTCCCGGCGCTGGAACTCGGCCACGGCCTCGTACAGGTGGTCGCGCCGGAAGTCGGGCCACAGGACGTCGCTGAACACGAGCTCGGAATAGGCCAGCTGCCACAGGAGGAAGTTGGAGATGCGGTACTCGCCCGAGGTGCGGATCACGAGGTCGGGGTCGGGTTGGTCCGGGTAGTAGAGGTGGGACCGGATGGCCCGCTCGTCGATCTTGGAGGCCGACACCCCGCTCGCCACCAGGGCCCGGACGGCGTCGACGATCTCGGCCCGCCCCCCGTAGTTGAAGGCCATGGTGAGGGTCATGCGCCGGTTGCGCTCGGTCAGGGCCACCGACTCGTCCATGCGCCGCAGCACCCGGCGCGGCACCCGCCAGTCGCGCCGGCCGGCGAAGCGGATCCGCACGCCCTTGTCGTGCAGCTCGTCGCGCCGGCGCACCAGCAGGGACTCGTTGAACCCCATGAGGTAGCGCACCTCGTCGCGGGGGCGGCGCCAGTTCTCGGTGGAGAAGGCGAACATGGTCATCCACCCGATGCCGAGCTCCAGGCCCCCGTTCACGGCGTCGAGGAGGGCCTCCTCGCCCGCGGCGTGGCCCTCGGTCCGGGCCAGGCCCCGCTGGGAGGCCCAGCGCCCGTTGCCGTCCATGACACAGGCCACGTGGACGGGGATGCTCCCGGCCTCGAGGCCGTCGGGGAGGCGCCGCTGCGCGGGTTCGGCCACGACCCGAACCTACCGTCCAGGCGGCGTCGTCCCCGGCCGCCGGCCCGGTCCCTCGGGACCGGGCCGGCCAGCCCGGGTCAGAGCTTGCGGACCTTGGTGGCCTGCGGGCCCTTGTCGCCCTGGGTCTGCTCGAACTCGACGCGCTGGCCCTCGATGAGCTCGCGGTAGCCGCTGCCGTCGATCGCCGTGAAATGCACGAACACGTCGGGCGAGCCGTCGTCGGGGGTGACGAACCCGTAGCCCTTGGTGGAGTTGAACCACTTCACCGTGCCCTCTGCCATTGTCCTGCCTCGCTTCTCCACGCACGAACACTTGCGGGAGACACGACGTCAACCGACAACGACGCACGGCCTGCGTGATCATCCGAGCGCTCGGACCAGCGTAGTCGAGAGTCCTGCCTCGTCCAGGGGCTTTCCCGCTCCACCACGCACCGGAGGCGGGCCCGGGTCGGGGGGCGTGGCCCAGCGTGCCGGGTCGGCCGCGTCGCGTCGACATCCCGACGGGGGGGACCCGCGCACCGACGGGCGGGCCGGCTCGCCCGGTGGCGCAGGGGTGGGCGCCGACGCGCCGAGGGCGCCCCGGAGGGCGCCCTCGGACGAGTTGTTGCTGGAAAGGCACTGCCGCCCTGGACTGCGCCGGGTGGGACGACGTCCCGGCTGGGGCCGACAGCGGGTAACTGGCTGGGATTCGCCAGGTGGTCCAGCGAGCCGCCTCAGCGGCCAGCCACCTCCAGGGTCCCGCGTTGATCACTACTCAGTTGGACCACCTCCTTTCTCTGGTGCGCCCATGGTATCGATCTCGGGACGGTGCCGGTGCCGCATCGCCCGGTGTTCACTGCTTCTTCACACACCGGCCGTCTCACCGTCACCCCGCCCTCGGTGCCCGGCCCTCGGTGACCGGCGCCCGGTGGCGGGCCCTCGCTGACCGGCGCTCGGTGACGGGCGCCCGGTGACGGCGCCCGGTCCCGGGGGCGGCTCGGGAGGGG
>DATJOV010000355.1:0-4483 GCA_035506735.1 Acidimicrobiales bacterium
CGAGCGCATGAGCACCACGTCCTGGGCGAAGGAGACCAGGGCGGCGGCGTCGTCGGGTTCCGGGCCCGGGGGGCCCTCGCCCCCCTGGGGCGCCAGGATGTTGCCGCCGTACTTGACGACGACGATCTTCCCCCAGAAGCGCAGGATGTAGGGCAGGGCCTCGACCAGCACGGCGGCGCGCTGGGCCGGCCCGACGTCGGCCGGCGTCCCGGTCCCGTTCCCCGACGGCACGGCGCTCACGACGTGGTCCGGTTCTCGTCGATGTAGCCGTGCCCGAGGTCGGTGCTGAGGACCGCGCCCGAGCCCGGGCCCAACCCCAGGTCGCAGGTCACCTCGATGGCCCGGCCCTGCATGTGGGACCGCACCGCCTCGGCGTCGTGGTCGGCGGCCACGCCGTGGCGGCACACCACCACCCCGCCGTAGGCGACGGCGACGGCGTCGATGTCGAAGGCCACGCCGGCCGACCCGAGCTCGCTCACCACCCGGCCCCAGTAGGGGTCCTCGCCGTTGATCGAGCACTGCACGAGCTGCGACTCCGCCACCTTGCGGGCGCCACGGTGCGCCTCCTCGTCGGAGCGGGCCCCCCGCACCACCACGTGGAACACCTTGGTGGCCCCCTCGGCGTCGGCCGCCATCATCTGGGCCAGCTCCCCGCACGCCTCGGCCAGGGCCGCCTCCAGCGCGGCGGGTCCCGGGGCCGTCCCCGTCGCCCCGTTCGCCAGGACCAGCACGGTGTCGTTGGTGGAGGTGCAGCCGTCGACGCTCAGGCGGTTGAACGTCCCCGCCACCGCGCCCCGCAGGGCGCGCGCCAGCACGTCGGGCTCGGCCACGGCGTCGGTGGTGAGCACGGCCAGCATGGTGGCCATGTTGGGGGCCAGCATGGCGGCCCCCTTGGCCATGGCCCCCACCGTGAAGCCCGGCCCCTCGACCACGACCTCCTTGCGCACCGTGTCGGTGGTCATGATGGCGGCGGCGGCGCGCGCCCCCGCCTCGGCCCCCGGGCGCCGGGCCGCCACCAGGGGGCCGATGCCCCGCTCCACCTGCGCCAGGGGGAGGGGGATCCCGATCAACCCCGTCTGGCACACGAGCACCTCGTCGGCCGGGGTCCCGAGGGCCTCCCCCACCAGGGCGCACATGCGCTGCGCCGCGGCCCGCCCCGGGGCCCCGGTGGCGGCGTTGGCGTTGCCGCTCGAGAGCACCACGGCCGCCGCCCGGCCTCCGGTGGCGGCCAGGTGGGCCCGGCTCACCTGCACCGGGGCCGCCGCCGCCAGGTTGGCCGTGAACACCCCGGCGGCGGGCACGGCCCCCTCGCCGTTGGCCACCAGGGCCAGGTCGGCGGCGCCCGAGGCCTTGATCCCCGCCGCCACCCCGGCCGCCACGAAGCCCCGGGGGGCCGTGACGCTCACGGGTAGAGGCCCACGACGGGCAGGCCCGTGGTCTCGGGCAGGCCGCACCGGGCGTTGGCGCACTGGACGGCCTGGCCCGACGCCCCCTTCACCAGGTTGTCGATGGCGCACAGCGACAGCAGCCACCCCGTGCGGGGATCGACCCGGGCCGTGAGATGGGCGCAGTTCGACCCCAGGGTGGCCTTGGTGGAGGGCGGCTCCTCCCCCACCACCACGAAGGGCTCGCCCGCGTAGGCCCGGCGCAGCACCCCCAGGGCGTCCTCGCTCGAGAGGGCCGACACGGGGCGGGCGTAGCAGGTGGCCAGGATGCCCCGGTTCATGGGGGCGAGGTGGGGGGTGAAGACCACGGTGGCCCCCGTGGCCTGCTCGATCTCGGGCGTGTGGCGGTGGTGCAGGAGCCCGTAGGCGGTGAAGTCCTCGTCCACGGTGTTGAAGTGCGTGGACGGGGTGGGGGTGCGCCCCGCCCCCGACACCCCGCTGGCGGCGTCGACCACCACCCCCGACGGCTCCACCACCCCGGCCCGCACGAAGGGGGCCAGGGCCAGGGCGGCGGCGGTGGGGTAGCACCCCGGGGCCGCCACCAGCCGGGCCCCGTCCAGCCCGGGGCGGAAGAGCTCGGGCAGCCCGTAGGCCGCCTCGCCCAGGAGGGCGGGGGCGGCGTGGTCACGCCCGTACCACTCGGGATAGGCCCCCGGGTCGGCCAGGCGGAAGTCGGCCGAGAGGTCGACGACCACCCCCACCCGCCCCACCAGGTCGGGCACCAACCCCTGCGAGGCCCCGTGGGGCAGGGCCAGGAACACCACGTCCAGTCCGGCCAGGTCGTCGGGGCCGATGGCGCCGAACTCGAGGGTGGGATAGGCGGCGGCCAGCGAGGGGTAGGCGGCGGCCACGGGCCGGCCCGCCTGGGTGTCGGCCCCCACCAGGGCGACGTCGAACTCGGGGTGCCCGGCGCACAGCCGCAGCAGCTCCACCCCGGTGAAGCCGGAGGCCCCGGCGATCCCGACCTTCATCCGCATGAAAATACGAAATCCTGCATCACCATGCAAGCCTCCGGTCCCGGCGTGTCCCCCACCCTGGGCTCGGCGCCGTCGCCCCGAGTCTGAAGAAGCTCGGCCCTTGACGATCTTCCAATCCCTCTTGACTCATTTCATGCCATGTTGTAGATCTCCATAGATGATCCCACCCGACGTCCTGGCCATCCTCGACGCCGTTCCCGCCTTCGCCCCCGGCTACCTGGCCGCCGTGGCGGAGGCGGACGGCGATCCCGGGGCCCCCGCCGCCTTCACCGAGCTGGCCGAGGTGGTGGCCGGCCTCCTGGCCCGACCCGACGGCGGGCCGGCCCTGGGCCGCTGCCTGGCGGCGGTGGAGTCGGTGGCCGCCACCCCCGACGGGGCCGAGCTGGTGGCGTGGGCCTTCCTCGACAGCCTCGGCCCCGACGACCGGGCCCGACTGCGTCCCCGGTGCGGGGCCCGCACGGTCGCGCTCCTGGACGAGGTCGAGGGCCGGGTCGAGGGTCGGGGCGGGGCCGGGGGCGAGGCCCTCCCGTGGTGACGCGCCCGTCGGTGCGTTCCTCGGTGCGCCCGTCGGTGCGTGTCGCCGACCCGACGGCGAGCACCACCGCCGGCTTCGACGGCGTCGGCCGGCGGCGGCTATACCTGCACGCTGTGCCTGGGCCGATCCGTGTCGCCAACCGGGGTGACACTGGCCCCGTTGCCGCCAGTCTGGCGCGCGCCTTCTTCGACGACCCGGTCATGCAGTACCTGGTGCCCGACGAGGCCACCCGGCGCGAGCGCACGGCGGCCTTCTTCGAGGTGGCCTTCGCCGTGCAGCACCTGCACCACGGGGCCTGCTACACCGACACCGACCGGGCCGGCGCCGCCCTGTGGGATCCTCCCGGCAAGTGGCGGATGACCTGGGGCGAGATGGCGCGTGGCTCGGTCAAGCTCATCGGGAGCTTCCGCTTCAACATCCCCCGGGCCCTGCGCATCCTCTCGGCCATGGAACGCCAGCACCCCCGCAACGAGCACTGGTACCTGGCCGTGCTCGGCACCGATCCCGTGCACCAGGGCAAGGGCATCGGCACGGCCCTGCTCCAGCCCGTCCTGGAGCGCTGCGACCGCGACGGCGTCGGGGCCTACCTGGAATCCTCCAAGCACAGCAACATCGCCTTCTACCGCCGCCACGGCTTCGACGTCACGGGGGAGATCACCCTGCCCGGGGGGCCCACGGTGTGGCCCATGTGGCGCGACCCGCGTCCCCCCGAGGGCCCCTGACTCACGCCAGGCCGGCCGCCACCGCCGCGGCGAAGGCCCCGGGCGCCTCGAGCATGGGGTAGTGCCCCACCCCCTCGAGCCAGGTGAGGGGGGTCCCGGGCCGGGCCTCGACCAGCCGGTCGGCCATGGCCCGCACCGCCACGGGATCCTCGGTGCCCCACACCACGGCCAGGGGCGAGGGGTGGGTCTCGATGGCGCCGGTGTAGCGGTCCTCGTGGCGCCGCCGGTCCTCGATGTAGCGGATGGTGCGGGGCAGCAGGAGCTGGCCCCGGTGGTGGGCGATGAGCTCCCACGCCGCCGCCAGCTCGGCCCCGTCGACGCTCGAGGTGGGACCGAAGGTGCCGGCCAGGCTGGCCGCCATGGCCTCGCCGTCGATCCCGGTCCCGGGGTCGAGGCGCTCGTCGGGCAGGGACAGGAGGACCTGCTGGCCCACGGTGAGCTGGGCCATGGCGATGTAGATGCTGCCGTTGGTGAGGACCCGGCGGGTCACCTCCACCGGCCAGCTGCCCTCCAGGGTGCGGGCCAGCAGCTCGCCCCCCACGGTGTCGCCCAGGTCGTGGCTCACCATGGCCAGGCGGCGCACCCCCAGCCCGTCCACGAAGGCCTGGACCCCGTCGGCGTAGGTCTCCACCGAGTACCTGCGATCGGGCTTGTCCGACAACCCGAAGCCCACCAGGTCGAGGAGGAGCACCCGGCGGTGCTCGGCCCAGGCCTCCACCACGGCGTGGAAGTCGAAGCTGCTGGTGGGAAAGCCGTGCAGGACGAGGAGGGGCTCGGCCGTCTCCTCGCCCCGGGCGGCCAGGT
>DATJOV010000356.1:0-12298 GCA_035506735.1 Acidimicrobiales bacterium
TCGGCCGCCGGGCCCGGGGGACGGCGCGCCGTCACCCGGCGCAGGAGCTCGGGTGGGACGGGGCCGGGGGCGTAGCCGATGCTCACCCCGAAGTGCTCGGGGTCGATGCTGCGCCCCGCCGCGGCGGCGGCCTCCTCGATCACGGCGCGGCCGGCGGCCGCCTCGGCCGGGGTGCACAGGGCCGGGAGCCACCCGTCGGCCAGGGCGCCCACCCGTCGCAGGGCGCTCGGGACGCTGCCCCCCAGCCACACGTCGAGGGGCGCCTGGAGCGGCTTGGGCTCGACCCCCACGCCGGCCAGCGTCCAGTGCGGACCCCGGTGCTCGACGACGTCCTCGCTCCAAAGCCGGCGCAGGAGGGGGAGGAGCTCGTCGAGCTGGGCGCCCCGTCCCGCCGCCTCCAGGCCCAGGGCGGCCAGTTCGGCCGGGGTGCGCAGGCCGAGGACGAAGGTGAGGAGGAGGCGACCCCCCGAGAGGCGGTCGAGGGTGGCGAGCTGCTTGGCCAGGCGCACGGGGTTGCGGCCGGGGAGGACCATGGTCGTCCCCAGCTTGAGGCGCGCCACCCGGCCCGCGGCGTAGGCCATGGCGGCCAGGGGGTCGTCACCGGGCAGGCTGAGGACGTCCGACCACCACAGCGAATCGAAGCCCAGGTCCTCGAGGTCGACGAGGAGCGCCGCCAGCCCCGCTCCCTCCATGACGGCGGTCCCGGTGCCGACCCCGATGCGCACCTTCACCGCCACCGCTCCCCACCGCCTGGCGCCGTCACGCACCCCGAGGGTACCGGGAGGGCGCTGCTACGTTGGCCGGGCCCGACCACCGAAGGAGCCCGACCACCGAAGGAGGAGGCATGCTCCCCGAGGACGCCGCCCGGGCCAGCGCCGGGACCGTGGCCCAGCTCCCGGCCGGGTTCATGTTCGACGCCGCCACCTACGCCGAGGGGGGGCGGCTCGGCTTCGAGGGGGTCGACTTCTACTACGCCGGGCGGGGCGGGGCCCTGGGCGACGTCGACGGCGCTGTGGTGGCGGCCACCTTCGTCTTCTTCCACCCCGCCGCCGTGGCGGCCGGCTGGGATCGCTCCCGTGCCGTCATGGGGCGGGCCGAGGCCAACGCCGCCTTCTCCCGCTGCCTGGCCGCGTGGGCCGAGGACCACCTCGTCGAGGGAATGGACTGGGGTCGCCTGGCCGTGCTCGCCGACCGCGTCCTGGCCGCCGCCTCGCCCGCCGCCGCCCCCCTGTTCGTGGCCTGGCGGGCCCTGCCCGAGCCGGCCGAGCCCCGGGCCCTGGCCCTGCACCGCCTCGACGTGCTGCGGGAGCTGCGCGGCGCCGTCCACGGGGCGGCGGTCCTCGCCTCGGGCCTCGAGCCCCTCGAAGCCGTGCTGGTGCGGGCCCCGTTCATGGCCGGGATCCTCGGCTGGCCCGAGCCCTACCCCGACGTCACCCTGTGCCGCGCCGCCTGGGAGGGGGCCGAGGCCGCCACCGACCGGGTGCTGGCCCGGCCCTACGCCGCCCTCGAGGCGGCCGAGCTCGACGAGTTCGTGGACCTCCTGGCCCAGGCCCAGGCCTCGGCCACCTGAGCCGCCCCCGTCAGCCGCCCTGGGCCAACAGGGCGCGCACCTCGGCCAGGGTGGAACCCTCGTGGGGGACGACGAGCTCGGAGGTGCGGACGTCGTCGGCGGGGATGAGGGTGCCGGAGTGGCGGACCTCGCCCACCAGGTCGGCCAGGGTGCCCGAGAAGGCGGCGTCGTCGCCCCGCTCGAGGGCGTCGACGAGCTCGGCGTCGAGCTGCTCGATGGCGGGGAGGTCGGCCTCGGGGACGTCGTAGCGCCCCTCTCCGAGGATGCGCACGATCACGCCTGCTCCCCCTGCTCGCCGCCGGCGGTGCCGTCCGGGGTGGCCGATCCCGCCGCCGGGAGGCTGCCGGCGGCCGGGGCCGCTCCCACCTCGGCCTTGAGGGCGGCCAGCTCGGCGTCGACCTGTCCGGCCCGGGAGGTGGCGTCGAGCTGGCGCTGGATGTCGTCGCCCCCGCTGCCCAGGGCGTCGGGGAGGGCCCCGGTGTCGAGCAGCTCGTCGATGGCCCCGGCCCGGGCCTGCATCTGGGAGATCTTCTCCTGGGCCCGGTCGAGGGTCATGCCGGCGTCGGTCATCGACTCGGAGATCCCCGACACGGCCTCGCCGATGCTGGCCTGGGCCTTGGAGGCGGTGTAGCTGGCCTTGAGGGTCTCCTTGCGGGTGCGGAAGCTGTCGACTTGGGCCTGGAGGCGGGTGGCGGTGGTCTCGAGCTGCTGCTGCTGCTGCTCGACCTGCTGGTGCTGGGTGCCCAGGCTCTCGAGCTGCTCGGCCAGGGTGGCCCGGCGTCCCAGGGCCTCGCGGGCCAGGTCCTCCTGGCCCTGTCCCAGGGCCTGCTTGGCCTGGTCCTGGAGCTTCTGCGCCTGGGTCTGGAGCTGGGAGGCCTGCAGCTCGAGGCGCTTGCGGGCCGTGGCCACGTCGGCGAGGGCGCGCCTGACCTTCTGCAGGTTCTCCACCTGCTTCTCGTACGAGAGGTCGAGCATGTCGGCGGGGTTCTCGGCCTTGTCGAGGGCCTTGTTGGCCTTGGCCTGGACGATCCCCGACAGCCGTTTCATCACACTCATGGCGTTGGGCCTTTCTCGCTGATGCCGGTCACGATCAGAGCACGCCGGAGCCCCGGCGTCGAGGCAGGGGCGCCGTCCGCACCGGGCCCGTGGGCCCGGGCCGGCCCGGTCGCGCCGTCACGGCGGGCCCCCCGTGACGCCGTCGTGGCGCGGCGGCGTCGCCGGCCCACGGGCCCCTCCCGGTCCGGGCGGTTCCAGCGGGCGCAGGAGGTCGGCGCGCCCGTGGCGGGCGAACTCGGCCACGAGGTCCCGTCGGTCGTCGTCGGTGAGGGGCCGGTAGCGGCGTGCCCCGCGCCCGGGGCTCCAGTAGACGGGCTCGGCGCAGCGCCAGCCCTCGACGGCCAGGCCGGTCTTGGTGATCTTGCCCGTGGCGGTGAGGGGCATGGCGGCGCTCAGGCGGACGAAGCGCGGCGCCCACTTGGTCCCCAGGTCGGGCTGGGCCTCGAGGAAGGCGGCGAAGCCGGCCGGGTCGAAGGCGGCCCCGGGTCGCAGCTCCACCGCCGCCATGACCTCGTCCCCCGACCGGGGGTCGGCGACGGCGTAGACGGCGGCGGCGGCCACGTCGGGGTGGCGCTCGACGATGCGCTCCACCGGGGCGGCGGCGAAGTTCTCCGAGTCCACCCGCAGCCAGTCCCCGCCCCGCCCGGCGAAGTAGAAGAAGCCCTCGGCGTCGCGGTAGCCGAGGTCGCCGGTGTAGTAGGCCCCGTCGTGGACGCGCTGGTGGTCGGCCTCGGGGTTCTTGTAGTAGCCCTCGAAGCGGCCGCCCCCGCTGCGGTTCACGATCTCGCCGATGGCCTCGCCCGCGTTGCACAGGGCCCCGGCGGCGTCGAAGCGGGCCGGCGGGCACTCCGCCCCGGTGTCGGGGTCGAGCACCACCACGTCGTCGCCCGGTGCGGGGCGTCCCAGGGCGCCGGGCGGGGTGTCGGCGGTGACGTTGATGGCGGCGCCGCCCTCGCTCGAGCCGTAGCCCTCCACCAGCTCGCACCCGAACCGGCGCGAGAAGCGGGCCCGGTCCGGGGCCGAGGCCTCGGTCCCGAAGCCGTGGCGCAGGGGCGTGTCGGCGTCGTCGGGCCGCTCCGGCGTGGCCAGGACGTAGGCCAGGGCCTTGCCCACGTAGGTGAACCGGGTGGCGCCGTGGCGGCGCACCTCGTCGACGAACCCCGAGGCACTGAAGCGCCCGGACAGCGCCACCGAGGCCCCCACCGCCACGGCCGGGGCCCACAGCGCCATGACGGCGTTGCCGTGGAACAGGGGCATGGGGCAGTAGCACACGTCCTGGCGGGAGAAGCCGTAGATCTCGGCCGCACGTCCGGCGATGGCGGCCAGGCGTCCCTGGCTGCAGCGCACCGCCTTGGGGTGCCCGGTGGTGCCCGAGGTGAACAGGAGGAGGAAGAGGTCGGCGGGCCCGGGCGCCGGGGGGGCGGCGGTGCCGGCCGCCCCGTCCAGGGACCCGGCGTAGCCCGGGCCGTCCACGAGCACGGTGCGGCGGTGCAGGTCTCCGAGGTCCAGGCCCTCCAGGACGGCCGCCCCGGAGCCGTCGGTGACCAGGAGCTGGCAGTCGGTGAAGGTGATGTCGCGCCCCAACTCGGCCCCCCGGCGCGTGGGGTTGATGCCCACCACCGTCGCCCCGGCCAGGGCGGCGCCCCCCAGCCAGAAGAGGTACTCGGGGACGTTGTCGAGGAGCACCCCGACGTGGAAGGGACCGGGCCGGCGCAGGGCCGCCGCCAGGGCGGCGCGGCGGGCGCTCTCGGCCACCACGGCCCGCCACGACCACAGCGCCGAGCCGTGGCGCAGTCCGGGGGCGTCGTCGTCGGCCCGGGCCAGGAGGAGCTCGGCCGCCGTGGCCGGGGTCACGGACCGCACCGGCCCGGTGGCGCCCCGTTTCGGGACCTCCGGCACTGGGCACCTGCCCGGGCACGTCGCACCATCGGAGCGTAGGGGAGGGAGCGGCACCGGTCGGGCCGTGGCCCGGGGCGGGGCCGGGCCGGGCCGGAGGTGGCCGGCCGGTGCGGGCCCGCCCGGGACGAGGAGGCGTCGGCATGAAGGAACTCGTGTATCCCCGGTTGCTCCTGGCCCAGGCCGAGCGGGTGGGGGACAAGACCGGCTTCGTCGACGTGACCCGGGAGGGGGTGCGCTACGAGGGCACCTACGCCACCCACGTGCAGCGCGTGGCCCGGCTGTGCCACGGCCTGGGGCGGGACCTCGGCCTCGCCCCGGAGGACCGCTTCGCCGTGGTGGCCATGAACGGGCACGAGTTCATCGAGCTCTACCACGCCGCCCTGTTCGGGGCCGGGATCGTGAACCCCGTGAACATCCGCTTCAGCCCGGCCGAGCTGGCCTACGTGCTGGCCGACTCGGGCACGACGGTGGTGTTCAGCGACCCCGTCTTCGCCGCCCTCGTCGACCGGGCCTGCGTGGAGCACGGGGCCGAGGTGCGCACCCTGGTGGTGATGGGGGGGACCCCCGGCGTCGACGACGTCGGCCACGCCGCCGCCTCGACCGTCCTGTATGAGGACCTCCTGGCCGGGGCCGAGCCCACCCTCCCGCCCGAGCCCGAGGAGGACCAGCCCGTGGTGCTCATGTACACGGGGGGGACCACCGGCCTGCCCAAGGGGGCGCTCCTCGACCAGCGGGCCGAGGCCCTCAACCTGTACCACGTCGGCCTCCAGATCGGCCTCACGCCCGAGCGGCGCTTCCTGTTCCAGTCCCCCATGTTCCACGCCGCCGTGGTGGCGGGGGTGGTGGGCATCCCCGCCAGCGGGGCCACGTCGGTGACCATCCCGCTCTTCGATCCCGAGCTCGTCCTGGCCACGGTGGAGTCCCAGCGCATCGACTGCACCATGGTGGTGCCCGTCATGCTCTCCATGCTCGAGCGCGCCCCGGGCTTCGACCCGGCCCGGCTGGCCTCGTTGCGCCAGCTCGTCTACGGGGCCTCGCCCATCGCCACCTCGCTGCTCCAGCGCTGGCTGGCGCTCCTCCCCCACACCGAGTTCCACCAGGGCTACGGCATGACCGAGGCGGCCTCGGTGCTCAGCTTCCTCGGTCCCGAGGAGCACCGGCGCGGGGGGGCGCTCCTGGCCTCGGCCGGGACGCCGGTGTTCGGGGTGGCCCTGCGCATCACCGACTCGCTCGGCAACGAGCTCCCCACCGGGCAGGCCGGTGAGGTGTGCGCCCGGGGGGGCAATCTCATGACGGGCTACTGGCACAAGCCCGAGGAGACGGCCGAGGCCTTCCGGGACGGGTGGTACCGCACCGGCGACGTCGGCTATCTCGACAGCGAGGGCGTCCTCCACCTCACCGACCGGGTCCAGGACATGATCGTGACCGGGGGCGAGAACGTCTACTCCACCGAGGTCGAGAACGCCCTGGCCACCCATCCCGCCGTGCAGGAGGTGGCCGTCATCGGGGTGCCGAGCGACGCCTGGGGCGAGGCCGTGCACGCCATCGTGGTGCTCAAGCAGGACATGGCGGCCAGCGGGGAGGAGCTCATCGACCACGCCCGCAAGTTCCTGGCCGGCTTCAAGGTGCCCAAGTCGGTGGAGATCCTGCCCGAGCCCCTGCCCCTGTCGGGCGCCTTCAAGCCCCTCAAGCGCGAGCTGCGTCGCCGCTACCGGGAGCGCTTCCCCGGCGAGGGGGAGGACCTCCCCGGCGTGGGGGGCGGCGGCGTGGAGACTCAGGTCCCGTTGCCCTCGGCGTAGCCCCGGAGCGTGCCGTGCAGCACCACCGTGCCGGCCCGGTCGCGGATCCACACCCCGGCGATGTCGTCCAGCTTGAGGGCGCAGGCCATGGTCACCCGCACCGAGGTGCCCACGGTGCGGTAGGTGCCGGTGGGCCACCACGCCCCGCCCACGGTGCGCGTCGCCACCGACAGGACCTCGCCCGGGGGCTGCCCCGACTCCCGCAGCTCCATGGCCGTTCCCCACGGCTCGGCCGTGAGGCGCATGGTGGCGTGCACGCCGGGCGAGCCCCCCAGGGCCACGGTGGTGGCGGCCGGGCTGGTGGGCCCGGCCAGGGTGAGCACGAGGACGACGGCCGCCACCGCCCCGGCCGCCACCGCCCCCAGGGCCACCCCGGCCCGCCGGCGCCGGCGGTGGCGGCGGGCGTCGGCCCGAAGGCGCCCGAGGACCGCACCCCGCAGGGCGAAGGGGAGCTCGGGCTCGCTCAGGTGGCCGGGGTCGGCGGCGGGGAGGACGGTCACCAGGGAGAGGAGGTCGGCGCGCTCCTGGCGACAGGCGGGGCACCCGTCGGTGTGGGCCAGGAGGGCGACGCGCTCCTCTTCGCCGAGCTGGCCCACCACCTCCAGGGCCACCAGGCCCCGGGCGTGCTCGCACGCCTCGGGGATCATCGCTCCCACCCCATCTCGTCCAGGGTGAGGCGCAGCGTGCGCAGGGCGTAGAAGAGGCGGCTGCGCACCGTGCCCTCCGGGATCCCCAGGGCCTGGGCCACGTCCCGGCCGGAGCGGCCGTGGTAGTAGGTCTCCACCAGCACCTCGCGGTGCTCGGGCCGCAGCCGCCGGATGGCCTCCTCCACCTGCCAGCCCACCATGGCCCGCTCCATGGCGTCGTCGGCCACGGCCAGGTCGGCGGGGAGGGGGTCGGCCTGGCGCACGGCCCGTGAGCGGGCGTGGTCGATGACCACCCGGCGGGCGATGGTGAAGAGCCAGGTCCGCAGCGTCCCCAGGTTGGCGTCGAAGCGGTCCCGGGCCCGCCAGGCCCGCACGAAGGTCTCCTGCACCACGTCCTCGGCCGCCCCGGCGTCGCCCAGGGAGCGCCGGGCGTAGCCGTAGAGCTCGCCCCCGTGGGCCAGGAAGGCCACCTCCAGGCCGCGCTCGTCGGTCGCCTCGGTCCCCCTCTCGGCGCCGCCCCCCGGCCAGGGGCGACCCGGGGCCCCGTCGGGCCGGCCCGGCGTCGTCATGCGCCGTGCGCTGCGGGTCGCCCTGGGCATGGTGGTCGTCCTCGTCGTCGTGGCCGGTGCGCCGGTGCCGGTCCCGTCCATGGTCGCCCCGGGACCGCCGTCGAGCGCCGCACGGGTGGGGCTCAGTATCCCGAGCTCCGCGGCGTGGTGGTGGTCGCGGCCGGCCGCGTCGGGGCGCCGGGCGCCACGTCGGCGAAGCCGGCCACCCCGTTGCCGGTGACCTGGTCGGGACCGGGGTCGGAGAGGAAGGTGTAGAGGAGGTCACCGTCGTAGGTCACCTGCTCGGCCCCGTCGCGCTGCTTGGCCACCCCCACGGTGCCGCTCACCCCGGCCCCGGAGCGCGGCGTGGTGCCGGCCGGCACCGTGAGGGGGGGCCACGCCTCGATGCAGGCGCCCGTGCACGTGCTCAGGGCGGCGCCGTGGTCGGGGCCGTAGGTGTAGAGGGCCATCCCCCCGCTGTCCACCAGGACCCGGCCCCGGCTCGTCGAGGCCACCTGCACGGTGGGGGCGCCGCCGGCCGCGGTGGCACCGGCGGCGGTGGAGGCGGAGGAGGCGGAGGAGGTGGTGGCGGAGGAGGAGGCCGTGGTGGAGGATCCCGTGGACGAGCCCGCCCCCGAGGTGGTGGGCGTGGCCGACCCCGACGAGCCGCACGCCGCCAGCACCAGGGCGCCCACGCCGAGGAGGAGGCCGGCGACGGCGGGCCGGCCGGGACGGAAGATGCGGGGACGTGTCATGGGGGTCGCTCCGTGGTCGTGGTCGTGGTCGTGGCCGGGGCGGGGCTCGGGCCCGGCGTCCCGCCCTGTGGGGGGGCGGTGCGTGCCGGGGGATACGGACGGGGCCGCCCCCCTGTTCACCGGAACGTCACCTTCCGGCCGCCGCCCGTGGCCGGTCCGCTGGCTACGGTGGTGACGATGGCGGCCACGGAGGAGCGCCCCGCCCCGGGCCCCGGGCCGGCGGGGGCCATCTTCGACATGGACGGCCTCCTGGTCGACAGCGAGCCGCTGTGGCACGAGGTCGAGATCGAGGTCTTCGGGGCGGTGGGCGTCCCCCTCACCGTGGCCCGCTGCCTGGAGACCAAGGGGATGTTCCTGGGCGAGGTGGTCGACCACTGGTACGCCCGCTACCCGTGGCGCGGCGTGTCGCGCCCCGAGGTGGCGGCGCGGGTGGTGGCGGCCATGGCGGCCCGGCTCGAGGCCGGGGTCGAGCTCAAGGACGGGGCCGGGCACGCCCTGGACTTCTGCGCCGCCCGGGGGGCCGCCCTGGCCCTGGCCTCGTCCTCCCCCCTCGTGCTCATCGAGGCCGTGGTGCGCCGGCTGGGCCTGGCCCACCGCTTCGCCGTGGTGCGCTCGGCCGAGCAGGAGGCGGCCGGCAAGCCCGACCCCGCCATCTTCCTCTCCACCGCCCGCCTCCTCGGGCTCGCACCCCGGGCCTGCGTGGTGTTCGAGGACTCGCCCGCCGGCGTGGCCGCCGCCCGGGCGGCGGGCATGGCGTGCGTGGCCGTCCCCGAGGAGGAGCCCGGGGCGACGGCCACGGCCCCGCTCGCCGACGCCGTGGGCCAGGCCGACGTGGTGCTGACCTCGCTGCGCCACCTGGACGAGGCGGTGTGGGCGGCCTGCACCGGCCCACGCCTCCCCGGCGCCGGCGCCGGGGCCCGCCTCCGGGACCTCAGACCCGGGCCCGCCGGGTGATCTCGGCCGGGAACTCGGGGAAGTAGGAGGTGATCACCTCGAGGCCGAAGCGCCGCAGGATGGCCCCGGGCGGCTCGCGCTCGAGCAGGAAGGCGAAGGCGGCGGCCACCAGCGCCTCCTCGCGCCCGCCCCAGCCGAGGTCGGCGGCCATGCCCGGGGGGACGGTCACGGTGTAGGCGGTGGTGGACGAGGCCTCGGTCACCTCGACCAGGTACGAGCCGTCGCCCCCCGACACCTCGACGCCGACCACGGCGTCACGCTAGCGCCGGCCTTCGCCGTGGGCCGGCGGGCGCCGGCCCTGTCGCCGCCCGGCGCGCCGTGCGACAATGCCCGCACCCGGGCAGCCAGGAGGAGCGCCGTGACCGATCTCTACGACATCCCCGTGCACACGCTCCAGGGGGCGCCGTCCTCGCTGGCGCCGTACAGGGGCAAGGCCCTGCTGGTGGTGAACGTGGCGTCGCGCTGCGGCCTCACGCCCCAGTACACCGGGCTCCAGCACCTCCAGGACACCTACGACGACCGGGGCTTCACCGTCCTCGGCTTCCCCTGCAACCAGTTCCTGGAGCAGGAGCCGGGCTCGCCCGAGGAGATCGCCGAATTCTGCTCGGTCAACTACGGCGTGAGCTTCCCGCTGTTCGAGAAGATCGAGGTCAACGGACCGGGCCGCCATCCCATCTACGAGCGCCTCACGGCCGAGGCCGACGCCGAGGGCGCCGCCGGGGACGTGCAGTGGAACTTCGAGAAGTTCCTGGTCTCCCCCGAGGGGGACGTGGTGGGCCGCTTCCGCCCCGGGGTCGAGCCCGGGGACGCCACCCTGGTGGCCGCCATCGAGGCGACGCTCCCGGGGTCGGCGTCGTGACGCGGCGCTGATGGACAGCGCCCTGGTGGCCGTCGACACGGCGCGCCGGCGCGTCGTCGACATCACCGACGAGGTGGAGCGGTTCTGCACCGGTCGGGGCGACGGGCTGTGCTCGGTCTTCGCCCCCCACGCCACGGCCGGGGTGGCGCTCATGGAGACCGGGTCGGGCTCGGAGCACGACCTCCTCGACGCCCTGGACCGCCTCCTGCCCCGCGACGAGCGCTACCGCCACCGCCACGGCGCCACCGGCCACGGCGCCGACCACCTCCTCCCCGTGTTCGTGTCCCCGTCGCTGGTGGTGCCCGTCCTGGGGGGCCAGCCCGCCCTGGGGACGTGGCAGCGGGTGGTGCTGGTGGACACCAACGGGGACAACCCCGAGCGCCGCGTCCGCCTCAGCTTCGTGGGGGACGCCTCGGCCCAGCTGGCCTGACCCCCCCGGGGCGGACGGGCCGGCTTGTCCTGGGCCGCCGCGCCGTCGAGGATGGCGTCATGACCGACACCGCCACCACGCCCCCCGACGCCGACCACCGGGCCCTGGCCGACGCCCTGGCCGCCACCCTGCACCTGGGCGTGGCCCCCATCGGGATCTCCTTCACCGAGCGCGTCCCGGCCGGTGTCCCCGCCTTCGACGAGCCCATGTCCGAGCCCGCCGCCGACGGACGGGCCGGGCGGGTCCCGGCCGGGTGCGTGTTCTGGGTCAGGGCGGCCGAGCGCAGCTTCACCACCGTGCCCGAGGACCACGGCAACTGCTCGGTGGGCCGCTACACCCACGGGCTGGCCGCCATGGACGACATCGCCGGCAACGACGACGTGGCCACCCTGCTCGCCTCGGGGTGGGTCGACGCCGAGGCCGTGGGCGCCATCCCGGCCGTCTCGGCCCGGCCCGCCGCCATCACCTACGGCCCCGTGGCCCAGGCGGCCGAGGCGCCCGACGTGGTGCTCCTGCGGGTCAACGGCCGCCAGATGATGGTCCTGTCCGACGCCCTGCCGGGGCTGCGCATCGAGGGGAAGCCCCAGTGCCACATCGTGGCCGTGGCCAAGGAGCAGGGCGAGGTGGCGGCGAGCGTGGGCTGCGCCCTGAGCCGGGCCCGCACCGGGATGCGCCCCGAGGAGATGACGGTGGCCATCCCCGGGGCCCGCCTGGCCGAGGTGGGCGCGGCCGTGGCGCGCGCCGCCGGCATCGACACGGCCGTGGCCAAGTACGCCGCCGACGACGCCCGGCGCTTCGCCCCTCAGTAGGACTTGGGCAGGTCCAGGGAGTGCTGGGCCACGAAGTTGAGGATCATCTCCCGGCTGACGGGGGCGGTGCGCAGCAGGCGGGTCATGCCCCACATGTCGGCCAGGCCGAACTCCGAGGACAGGCCGTTGCCGCCGTGGGTCTGGATGGCCTGGTCCAGGGCGGCCAGGGCCGCCTCGGCCCCGGCGTACTTGGCCATGTTGGCGGACTCGCCCGCCACGTGGGCGTCGGCCTCGGCGTCACAGGCCCAGGCCGCCTTCTGGCACATGAGCCGGGCCAGCTCGACCTCGATCTTGGCCTGGGCCAGGGGATGGGCGATGCCCTGGTGGCGGGCGATGGGGGTGCCCCACACCGACCGGTCCCGGGCGTAGGCGGCGGCCTTGTCCAGGGCGTAGCGGCCCACGCCCACGGCCATGGCGGCCGACATGATGCGCTCGGGGTTGAGCCCCACGAAGACCTGGCGCAGGCCGTCCCCCTCGGTCCCGATGAGGCGGTCGGCGGGGACCTCGACGTTGTCGAAGAACAGGGTGAACTGCTTCTCGGGGGCCACGATCTCCACCGGGATGAGGGTCCGCTCCAGACCGGGGCTGTCCAGGTCCACCACGAAGAGCGAGAGCAGGCCCCGCCCCGTGCCCTCGTCCACGCCGGTGCGGGTCACCACCAGGGCCGCCTCGGCCTCGTCGGCCCCCGAGATGTAGTACTTCGTCCCCGACAGGCGGTAGACGTCGCCGTCGCGGGTGCCGGTGGTGGCGATGCGGTGGCTGTTGGACCCGGCGTCGGGCTCGGTGATGGCGAAGGACATCTTGAGCTCGCCCGAGGCGAAGCGCGGCAGCCACCGCTGCTGCTGGGCCTCGGAGCCGAAGCGGGCGATGATGGTGGCGCAGATGGCGGGGGAGACCACCAGGAGCAGGAGGGGGCAGCCCGCCGCCGCCAGCTCCTCGAGCACGATGGCGAGCTCGGTGATGCCCATCCCG
>DATJOV010000357.1:0-18816 GCA_035506735.1 Acidimicrobiales bacterium
GTCGCGGCGCACCTCGTCCTGGGAGAAGCCCAGGGGCTCGCCGGCGGCCACCCGCAGCTGCCACTCGACGAGGTCCAGCCCGGTCACGAGCTCGGTGACGGGGTGCTCCACCTGGAGGCGGGTGTTCATCTCCAGGAAGAAGAAGGCCCCGTCCTGGTACAGGAACTCGACCGTGCCGGCGTTCACGTAGCCGCAGGCCCGGGCCACGGTGACGGCGGCCTCGCCCATGGCGTGGCGGATCTCGTCGGGGAACTCGGGGGCCGGGCTCTCCTCGATGAGCTTCTGGTGGCGGCGCTGGGGCGAGCAGTCGCGCTCGCCGAGCCACAGGCACGTCCCGTGGCTGTCCGCCATGACCTGCATCTCGATGTGGCGGGGCCAGTCCAGGTACTTCTCCACGTAGACCTCGGGCCGCCCGAAGTAGGCCTGGGCCTCGCGCTGGGCCGACTCTACCGCCTCGGCCACCTCGTCGGGCGACCGCACCACCTTCATGCCCCGCCCCCCGCCCCCGAAGGCGGCCTTGATGGCCACGGGCCAGCCGTGGCCGGCGCCGAACTCGGCCACCTGGGCCGGGTCGGTGAGGGGCTCGGTGCGTCCCGGGACCCCCGACACCCCGGCCGCCTCGGCGGCGCGCCGGGAGCTGATCTTGTCCCCCATGACCTCGATGGCCTCGGGAGGCGGTCCCACGAAGGTCACGCCGGCGGAGGTGATGGCCCGGGCGAAATCGGCGTTCTCGGAGAAGAAGCCGTAGCCGGGGTGGACGGCCTCGGCCCCGCTGCGGCGGATGGCCTCCAGGATGGCCTCGGTGTTCAGGTAGCTCTCGGCCGCCGTCTGTCCCCCGAGGGGGTAGGCCTCGTCGGCGAGGCGCACGTGCATGGCGTCGCGGTCGAGCTCGGAGTACACGGCGGCGGTGGCGATCCCCAGCTCGCGGCAGGTACGGATGACCCGGACGGCGATCTCACCGCGGTTGGCGATCAGGACTTTTCGAAACACGCCCCACACTGGCACGGCCCGTAGGGTGGGTGCCATGTGCGCCGCCGAGGGAGCCCCCCGGCGCGTGCCGGGGCCGGCCGGGACCCGCTTCGCCCAGGTGTGCTGGTTCGGGGAGATCGACTCCACCAACCGCTGGCTGGCGGACGAGGCCCGGGACGGGGCCCCCGAAGGCACGGTGGCGGCGGCCGAGTTCCAGCGGGCCGGGCGGGGGCGCCTGGGACGGCGCTGGGAGGCGCCGGCCGGGAGCAACCTGCTGGTGTCGGTCCTGCTGCGGCCCCGCTACGACGCCGTCACCGTCCACCGCTGCGCCGCCGCCCTGGCCCTGGCCGCGGCCGACGCCTGCGCCGTGGTGGCCGGGGTGCACCCCGGGCTCAAGTGGCCCAACGACCTGGTGGTGGGGGAGCGCAAGCTGGCCGGCCTGCTGGCCGAGGTCGGCCCCGGTCCCGACCCTGCCCTGGCCGAGGGCAGGCCGTGCGCCCTGGTCCTCGGGCTCGGCCTCAACCTGCGCTGGCCCCCGCCCCCCGGGGCCGAGGGCCCCCCCGGCGACGCCCCCCCGGCCCCGGCCGGGGGGGACGAGGGTGCCGACGACGTGATGGACCGCGCCACCTCGCTGGCGCGGGAGGCGGGCCCGGGGGCCGCGGTCCCGGCCCCGGCCGACGTCCTCGCCGTCCTCCTGGGCCTGGTCGAGACCAGGCTGGCCGGCCTGGAGGGCGGTGGCGGGGCGGCGCTCGAGGCCGAGGTGCGGAGGCGCTGCGTGACCCTGGGTCGCCCCGTCCGGGTCGTGGGGGCGGCCCGGACCCTGGAGGGACGGGCCCTCGACATCACGCCCGGCGGGGAGCTCGTGCTCGAGGTGGACGGGGTGGCGGTCACCGTGGCGGCGGGCGACGTCGTGCACCTGCGCCACGCCGGGTGAGCGCCGCCGCTGCGCCGCCGGCCCTCGGTCCGAGCCGGCCCACGGGAATTCCCAGGTGGCCGTGCTCGGGGACGGCGTGGCACCGGCGCGCCGCACCGACCCGAGCGTCGTCGGTCTACGCCACCCGCCGGTCTACCATTGACGAGCTATGAACATCCTCGTCACCGGGGGCGCGGGCTTCATCGGCTCGAACTTCGTCCGCTACTGGGTCGAGCACCACCCAGACGACGTCGTGGTGGCCTTCGACGCCCTCACCTACGCCGGGAACCGTCCCAACCTGGCCGACGTGGAGGACCGCATCACCTTCGTCCACGGCGACGTCTGCGACGGCGCCCTGGCCCTGGCCACCCTGCGCGACCTGGAGATCGACACCGTCGTCCACTTCGCCGCCGAGTCCCACAACAGCCTGGCCGTCCTGGACCCGGCCCGGTTCTTCCGCACCAACGTGCTCGGGACCCAGGCCATGCTGGAGGCGTCGCGCCACGCCGGGGTGACCCGCTTCCACCACATCTCGACGTGCGAGGTCTACGGCGACCTCGACCTCGACGCCGACACCGCCTTCACCGAGGACGACCCCTACCGGCCCCGGACCCCCTACAACGCCTCGAAGGCGGGGGCCGACCACGCCGTGCGCTGCTACCTCGAGACCTACGGGCTGCCGGCCACCATCACCAATTGCGCCAACAACTACGGCCCGTACCAGTTCCCCGAGAAGGTCATCCCCCTCTTCACGGCCTACGCCCTCGACGACCGGCCCCTGCCCCTGTACGAGTCGACCCAGAACACCCGGGAGTGGCTCCACGTGGAGGACCACTGCCGGGCGGTCGAGGCGGTCCTCGAGTACGGCCGGGTGGGGGAGACCTACCACGTGGGGAGCGGCGTGGAGAAGAGCATCGAGCAGATCGCCGACACGGTCCTCCAGACCCTGGGCAAGCCGCTCACCCTGAAGCGGATCGTGCCCGACCGACCGGGGCACGACCGCCGCTACCTCCTCGACTGCACCAAGATCACCAAGGAGCTGGGCTGGGGCCCCACCATCGAGTTCGACGAGGGCGTGGCACGGACCGTCGAGTGGTACGCCGACAACCGGGCCTGGTGGGAGCCCCTGCTCGACCGGGCCCCCGTGGTCGAGTCGGCCTGGGGGGAGTCCCCCGGCGGTCGGCCGACACCCGCTTGAGCGTGGCACCCGCCCCCGCCGCCGGGGTGGCCGGCGGCGCCCGGGCCCGCCCGCCCGCCGTCCGACCCGCCCGCGTCCGGGCTGCCCGCGGCCGACCGGCCCGCGTCCGACCCGGGGCCGGTCACCTCGGGACGGGCGCCCCCCGGGGGGACGGCCCGGGAGGGCGGTGGCGGTGATCGTCCTCGTCACCGGGGCCGGGGGCCAGCTGGGCCGGGACCTCGTCGACGTGCTGGCCGGCCGCGTCCCCCACGCCGGGCGTCCCGGCCGGGGCGGCCCGGGTCCGGGCCGGGACGTGGGCGCCGGCGCCGTCGAGGTGGTGGGGGCCGACCACGGGGCGCTGGACGTGGCGTCGCGTGACGCCGTGCTCGGCGCCGTGGAGGCCCTGCGCCCCGCCGTGGTGGTGCACGGGGCGGCGTGGACGGCGGTGGACGCGTGCGAGGCCGATCCGGACCGGGCCTTCGCCGTCAACGCCCTGGGGACCCGCCACGTGGCCGAGGCGGCCCGCCGGGTCGGGGCCCATGTGGTCTACGTGTCGACCGACTACGTCTTCGACGGCAGCTCCCCCGAGCCCTACCGGGAGTGGGACCGCCCCAACCCCCTCTCGGTGTACGGCCGCAGCAAGCTGGCCGGGGAGCACGCCCTCGACCCGTCCTGGACCGTGGTGCGCACCTCGTGGGTGTGCGGGGCCCACGGCGCCAACATGGCCAAGACCGTGCTGCGACTGGCGGCGGGGGAGGGGCCCCTGCGCTTCGTGGACGACCAGCGGGGCAGCCCCACCTTCACCGCCGACCTGGCCGGGGCCCTGGCCCGGCTGGCCCTGGAGCGTCTGCCGGGCACCTTCCACGTCACCAACGCCGGGGTGACCACCTGGTACGGCTTCGCCCGGGCCGTGCTGGCCGCCGCCGGTCACGACCCCGACCGGGTCGAGCCCATCGCCACGGCCGACCTGGACCCCCCCCGCCCCGCCCCGCGCCCGGCCAACTCGGTCCTGGACAACGCCGCCCTGCGGCTCATGGGGCTGGAGGGACTGCCCGACTGGCACGAGGGGCTCGAGCGCCTGGTGGCCGCCCTGGGCCCGAGCGGGGCCGGGCCGGCCCGCCCCCGGCGCGCCCCGGCGCCCGCCCCCCCCGGGGGGTCCGGCCCTCCCGCCCACACGTCCGCCGCCACGTCCGGGGCCGCCGTGGCCACGGCACCCCGCTCGTCGTCCGAGGAGGCGTCATGACGGTGCACCAACCCGAGGCCGGACCCGTGCGCACCGCCGTCATCGGGGCCGGGTACGTGGGGCTCACCACCGCCGTGGTCCTGGCCGAGCTCGGCTACGAGGTGGCGTGCGGGGAGTCGGACCCCGGCAAGGTCCAGCGCCTGTCGGCGGGTGAGCCCACCATCGTCGAGGACGGCCTGGGCGAGATCCTGCGCCGGGGCCTCGACTCGGGCCGCCTGCACTTCGTGCTGGGGGCCACGGCCGCCGTGGTGGGAGCCGAGTTCGTCTTCCTGTGCGTCCCCACCCCCCAGGGCGGGGACGGGGCGGCCGACGTGAGCTACCTCGAGGCCGTGGCCCGCGAGATCGGGCCCCACCTCGGGCACGGGGCCATCGTGGTCAACAAGTCCACCGTCCCGGTGGGGTCCACCCACCTGGTGGAGCGGCTCCTGGAGCGACCCGACGTGGCCGTGGTGTCGAATCCCGAGTTCCTCCGTGAGGGCACGGCCATCCACGACGCCCTCCATCCCGACCGCATCGTGGTGGGGGCCGACGACCAGGCGGCGGCGGCGCGGGTGGGGGCGCTCTTCGCCTCGACCCAGGCCCCCCTGATCGTCACCGACGCCGCCACGGCGGAGACCATCAAGTACGCCTCCAACGCCTTCCTGGCCACCAAGCTCAGCTTCGTCAACGCCGTGTCCAACCTGTGCGAGGCGGTCGGCGCCGACGTGCGCGACGTCCTCCTGGGGATGGCCTACGACCACCGCATCGGGTTCGACTACCTGCGCCCGGGGCCGGGGTGGGGGGGGTCGTGCCTGCCCAAGGACACCCGCGCCCTCGTCTACATCGGGGAGCAGTCGGGGTACGAGTTCTCCTTGCTGCGAGGGGCCATCGACACCAACGAGGAGCAGCTGGCCTCGGTGGTCACCAAGATCCGCACCGCCGTGGGGGGGGAACTGGCCGGGTGCACGGTGGCGGCCTGGGGCCTCACCTTCAAGGCCCGCACCGACGACCGCCGCGACTCCCCGGCGGTGGAGATCGTGCGCCGTCTGGTGGCCCAGGGCGCCCGGGTCCGTGCCTTCGACCCCACCGTCGGCGGTCCCGTCCCCGAGTTCCCCGAGGGGGTGGAGATCGTGCCCGACGTCTACGCCGCGTGCGAGGGCGCCGCCTGCGTGGTGGTGCTCACGGAGTGGGAGGAGTTCCGCTGGCTCGACTTCCCCCGGGTCATGGACCTCCTGGTCGAACCGCGCGTGGTCGACGCCCGCAACCTCCTCGACCCCGCCGCCATGCGGCGCATGGGCTTCACCTACGTGGGGGTGGGACGGCCGTGAGCGGCGCTCGCCGGGTGGTCGTGACCGGGGGGGCGGGGTTCGTGGGCTCCCACCTGTGCGAGGCCCTGCTGGCCCGGGGCGACCACGTGGTGGCGGTGGACGACCTCTCGAGCGGGCGCCTCGACAACCTCGACGCCGTCCGGGGCCGTCCCGAGTTCGAGTTCGTGCTGGCCGACGTGAGCCGCGAGCTCCCCGTGGTCGGCCCCGTGGACGCCGTCCTGCACCTGGCCAGCCCGGCCTCGCCCCCCGACTACCTCGAACGCCCGCTCGAGACCCTGGCCGTGGGGAGCGAGGGGACCCGCCGGGCCCTGACCCTGGCCCAGGCCCACGGGGCGCGCTTCCTGCTGGCCTCCACCAGCGAGGTCTACGGGGACCCCCTCGTCCACCCCCAGCGGGAGGACTACTGGGGCAACGTCAACCCGGTGGGCCCCCGCAGCGTCTACGACGAGTCCAAGCGCTTCGCCGAGAGCCTCACCATGGCCTGGCACCGCACCCACGGCACCAACGTGAGCATCGTGCGCATCTTCAACACCTACGGCCCCAGGCTGCGGCCCGGCGACGGACGCGTGGTGTCGAACTTCCTGGTGCAGTCGCTCGAGGGCCGGCCCCTCACCGTCTACGGCGACGGCTCCCAGACCCGCAGCCTGTGCTTCGTGGACGATGAGGTGGCGGGGATCGTGGCCCTCCTCGACTCCGACCTCACCGGTCCCGTGAACATCGGCAACCCCAACGAGCTCACCGTGCTCGAGCTGGCCCGGGCCGTCATCGAGCTGACGGGATCGAGCTCCACCATCGCCTTCGAGCCCCTGCCCGTGGACGATCCCAGCCGGCGGCGTCCCGACATCACCCTGGCCCGCACCGCCCTGGGGTGGGAGCCGCGCATCGGCCTGGAGGAGGGGCTGGGGCGGACGGCCGAATTCTTCCGGGCCGGCGCCCCGAAAGGCGCGGGTGGTCGGCAATGATGGGGAGGAGCGCCAGGCCGCGGCCCCCGGCCCGCGGTCGCCCTGCCGTCCCGTGTCCGAGCCCCCGGAGGTCCCGCCCGTGAGCGCGTCCAACGCCAACATCCGCCGCCTCGAGGGCGTGGCCGAGCCCCCCGAGGTCCGTGCCCACGCCTACCGGCTGCTGTCGGTCATCGTCCCCGTGTACAACGAGCGCAACACCGTGGCCGAGATCCTGCGCCGCATCCGGGCCGTCGAGCTCCCCCTCCCCCTGGAGGTGGTGGTGGTCGACGACGGATCGACCGACGGCACCGGCAAGGTCCTCTCCGCCCTGCAGGACTCCACCGTGATGGTGGTCACCCACCCCGCCAACCGGGGCAAGGGGGCGGCGGTGCGCACCGGCATGGCGTCGGCGCGCGGCGACCTCGTCCTCATCCAGGACGCCGACCTCGAGTACGACCCCGACGACTGGCCCCGGCTGCTCGACCCCGTGCTCAAGGGCAAGGCCCAGGTGGTCTACGGCAGCCGCTTCACGGGGGAGCGCCGGGCCATGCGCCCCGCCCAGTGGCTGGGCAACCGCATGCTCACCCTCACCGCCAACGTCCTGTACCGGTCGACCCTGTCGGACATGGAGACCTGCTACAAGCTCTTCGACCGCTCGGTCCTCGAGGGCATCACGGTGGAGTCCGACGGCTTCGACTTCGAGCCCGAGATCACGGCCAAGGTCCTGCGCCGGGGTTTCCGCATCTACGAGGTCCCCGTCTCCTACGCCGGGCGCGATCCCTCCGAGGGGACCAAGTTCGACTGGGTCGACGGGGTGCACGCCCTCACCACCCTGGTCCGCTACCGGCTCGCCCGTCGGGTCTGACGACCCGGTGACGCCGGCGCGGCCCCGGCCCTCGTCGCCGGAGGCCCAGCCGGCATCCGCCGCACCGGCGTCCCGGGCGCCCTCGGCCGGTCCGAGCCGCGCCCGGGCCGAGCCGGCTGTGCCGGCCGAGGCGCCTGTGCCGTCGGTCGCAGCCGTGGTGGTCAACCACGACGCCGGGGACCTGCTCCTCGAGTGCGTCCGCTCCCTGCGCCACGACGGGGTGGGGGAGATCGTGGTGGTGGACAACGCCTCCACCGACGGGTCCCTCCACGCCCTCGAGGCCTCCGGGGTGGGCGCCGAGGTCGTCCGCACCGGCGCCAACCTGGGCTACGGGGCCGGGGCCAACCGGGGCATCCCCGCCACCTCGGGCGACCTGGTGGTGGTCTCGAACCCCGACGTCGTGGTCCACCCCGGGGCCGTGGCCGAGCTGGGGCGGGCCCTCGCCGCCGATCCCACCACGGCCATCGCCGGTCCCCGGGTGGAGGAGCCCGACGGGACCCGCTACCCCTCGGCCCGGCGCTTCCCGTCCCTGGTCGACGGGGCCGGCCACGCCCTGCTGGCCGGGATCGCCCCGGGCAACCGCTTCTCGCGCCGGTACCGGATGGGCGACCTCGAGGCCGCCCCCCGGACCGAGGTCGACTGGGTCTCGGGGGCGTTCTTCCTGGCCCGCCGGCAGGCCCTCGAGGAGCTGGGGGGGTTCGACGAGGGCTACTTCATGTACGCCGAGGACACCGACCTGTGCTGGCGGGCCCGTCGGGCCGGGTGGGGGGTGCTGTACGTGCCCGGGGCGGTGGTGACCCATCGCCAGGGGGTGTCCACGGCCCGGCGCCCCTACCGCATGCTCCTGGCCCACCACCGCTCGGTGCTGCGCTTCGCGTCCCGCACCACGACGGGGTGGCGGCGCCTGGCCCTGCCCCTGGTGGCCCTGCTCCTGGGTGTGCGCCTGGGGGTGCTGTGCGCCCGCCAGGCCGCCTCGGCCCGGCGCAGCGGGGCCCGGCCGGCCGACTAGGGTTGGCGCCCGACCATGGCCAGGGGAGATACCGGGAAGTGGGTGGCGCGCGCCGGCGCCACGGGGGGCGGCCGGACCTATCGCGGCCAGATGCCGGTCAAGTGGTACAGCAGCCTGGTCCTCATCTGCGTCCTCGGGGTGGCCCTGGTGGTCTACAGCCGCTACGAGCTCCAGCACCCCGCCTCGCCCACCCCCCCGGCGGTGGGGACCCACTGGTACGAGGCCCTGGGCATCGACATCTGCGGGAAGCTCCAGCCCCACCTGCCCGCCAACCCCAACGCCTCCAAGTCGCCCGTCCCCGGCATCCGCACCGACGGCGACGGGGTCATCCAGGTGGCCCCCACCACGTCCGCCGACGCCGGGGCCAACGCCACCCTGGCCCGCTTCGTCCAGCTCTACCCGGGCCTGGTGCTCTCGCCCTCGGAGCTCAAGCTGCCCAAGGGGACCCGCCACCTCAACGGCGCCACGTGTCCGGCCGGGACCCCCGACGCCCACAAGGCGGGGCAGGTCGCCATCAAGGTGTGGCAGAGCTTCACCGGCACGGCGTCGAACCATCCCACCATCGCCACCAACCCCTCCGACGTGAAGCTGGCCGCGGGCCAGCTCATCACCGTGGCCTTCGTCCCCGCCGGCGCCACCTCCTCGATCCCCAAGCCCGACGCCACCGCCATCACCAACCTGCTCAACGACCAGTCCGGGGCGGCCTCGTCCTCGACCACCACCCCGGCCACCACCGCGCCCCCGGCCACGACGACGACGGCGGCGGGCAGCACCACGACCAAGCCGGCCGCCACCACCACGACCAAGCCGGCCGCCACCACCACGACCGCCAAGCCGTGAGGTCCGCCCTGGCCAGGGGGGGCGGGTCCGGGCCGGCCACGACACCTCCCGGACGGTGAAGGCCGTCGTCCTCCTGGGCGGCGAGGGCACCCGGCTCCGGCCCCTCACGTACACCACGCCCAAGCAGCTCCTCCCCGTGGCCGGGGCGCCCATGCTCGAACGGGTCCTGGCCCAGCTGCAGCGGCACGGGGTGGACGAGGCCGTGCTCTCGCTCGGCTACCGACCCGACGCCTTCATGGCCGCCTACCCCGGGGGGGAGGCGGCCGGGGTCCGCCTCTCCTACGCGGTGGAGCCCGAGCCCCTCGACACCGGGGGGGCCATCGGATTCGCCGCCGCCCACGCCGGGATCGACGAGACCTTCCTGGTGGTGAACGGGGACGTGCTGACCGACGTGGACACGACCGCCCTGGTGGCCTTCCACCGCTCCCACGGAGCCGCCGCCACCCTCCACCTCACGGCGGTGGAGGACCCGTCGCGCTTCGGGGTGGTCCCCACCGACGACGAGGGGCGGGTGCTCGAGTTCGTCGAGAAGCCCCCGCCCGGCACCGCCGTCACCAACCTGGTCAACGCCGGCACCTACGTCCTCGAGCCCGCCGTCCTGGACCGGATCCCCCCGGGGCGGCGGGTGTCGGTCGAGCGCGAGGTCTTCCCGGGGCTCGCCGCCGAAGGGGCCGTCTACGCCCTGGCCAGCGACGCCTACTGGCTCGACACGGGCACGCCCGCCGCCTACCTCACCGCCAACTTCGACCTGGTGGACGGCACCCGCCCCGGGCCGCCCCTGGCCGGCGCCCGCCGTCTGCCGTCGGGGACGTGGGTGGTGGGGGACCCCACCCTGGAGGGCTCGGTGGCGGGCCCGGGGCTGGTGGGCGACGGTGCCGTGGTGGCGGCCGGAGCCGGCGTCCGGGGGAGCGTGCTCGGCGCCGGTGCCGTGGTCGAGGCGGGGGCGGCGGTGGACGGCTCGGTCCTGCTCCCCGGGGCTCGGGTGGGGGCGGGCTCCACCGTCACCGGCTCCATCCTGGGCCGGGGATCGGTGGTGGCCGAACGGTGCTCGCTGGCCCCGGTGACGGTGGTGGGCGACGCCTGGTCGGTCCCGGCCGGCCAGCATCTCGTCGACGCCCGGGTGCCGGCCGAGGTGGCATCGTGACGGGACGGCGAGGACCCCGGTGAGGGGGAAGGGGAGGATGGGGACGTGCGTGTGATGGTGACCGGCGGCGCCGGGTTCATCGGCTCCACCCTGGTCGACCGGTTGCTGGCCGAGGGCCACGCCGTCGACGTGGTGGACGACCTGTCCAGCGGCTCCCTGGCCAACCTGGCCGAGGCCCGGGGATCGGCGTCGCACGAGCTCACCTTCCACCAGCTCGACATCCGCTCCGACGAGCTGGTGGAGATCATGGGCCGGCGCCGGCCCGAGGTGGTCTTCCACCTCGCCGCCCAGGCCGACGTGCGGGTCTCGGTGGAGCGGCCGGTCTTCGACGCCGACGTCAACATCCTGGGGACCCTGCGCGTGCTCGAGGGGTCCCGGGCCGCCGGCGCCGCCAAGGTGGTCTTCGCCGCCAGCGGGGGCACCCTCTACGGCGAGATCGACCCCTCCGAGCTCCCCATCAAGGAGTCCCACCCCCGCCGGCCCCTCTCGCCCTACGGGGTGTCGAAGATGTCGGCCATCGACTACCTGGTGGCCTACCGGGAGCTGCACGCCCTCGACTTCTGCGCCCTGGCCCTGGCCAACGTGTACGGCCCCCGCCAGGACCCCCACGGGGAGGCCGGGGTGGTGGCCATCTTCGCCTCCCGCCTCCTCGCCGGCGAGGCCGTCACCGTCTTCGGGGACGGCGAGCAGACGCGGGACTTCGTCTACGTCGACGACGTGGTGGACGCCTTCGTGCGCGCCGCAGGGCGCGGCAGCGGGCTCGTCCTCAACATCGGCACGGGGGAGGAGGTGTCGGTGAACCACCTGGCCTGGGTCATGGGGGATCGCTCGGGGACCACCACGTCGCCGGTACACGCCCCCGAGCGCCCCGGAGAGCTCCGCCGCAACAGCCTCGACCCGGAACGGGCCGGGATCCATCTGGGCTGGCACCCGTGGACCACCCTGGGCGACGGTGTCGACGCCGTGCTGGACCACACCCGCCGCCAGACCCGGGGCTGACGGCCCGGCGTCAGCGGAAGAGGTCCTCGGCCGGGGGCCGCACGATCTCCTCTGCCACCGAACCCGGGCGCAGCCAGGCCGGGTCCACCCCCCGCACCACGGCCACCGGGATCCCCGACGCCTTGCCCATGACGAGCTCGGCCGCCGAGGCGATCTCGTCGGCCACGCACACCTCGGTGGCCACCAGGGTCCGGCCCCGGGTGTCGGCCGTGCCCCTGAGGTCGACCACGGCGGCCACCCCGGCACAGCCGATGGCCACGTCCACCACTCCCTGGCGCCAGGGGCGCCCGAAAGTGTCGGACACCACCACGGCCACCTCCCGCCCGGTGGCGGCCCGCAGGCCGTCGCGGATGCGGCGGGCGGAGCGGTCGGCGTCCTCGGGGAGGAGGGCGGCCCAGCCCTCGTCGACGTTGGAGAGATCGACGCCGGCGTTGGCGCACACGAAGCCGTGGCGCGTCTCGGAGATGACGAGCTCCCCCCGCCGCCGCAGCACCCGCACCGACTCGCCCTCGACCACCCGGAGGCGGTCCACGGGGTCGTCGGGGTCGACCCGCACCATGCGCCCCTCGGCCTTGGAGACGATCTTCTGGGTCACCACCACCACGTCGCCGTCGTGCAGCTCGGTGCGGGCCGCGATCATGGCGGCCAGGTCGTCGCCCCGCCCCACCTCGCCCAGGCCCACCACGGGCAGCACGGCCAGCCCCCGAAGCGGTCCCGGGGCCGGGACGGCGGTGGCGACGCCCTCGGATCCGACCCGGGTGCCCTGGTCGGTCACGCCGCCGTCCGGGGCGGGGTGGCGGTGGGGGGCCGGTGCCGGAGCACCACCGTGGCCAGCCCGGCGGCGTCCTCGGGCGTGGTCATGACCGTGGGCGCCACCACGCAGCGCACGCCACAGTCCTCCACCGCGCCGGCCAGGTCGCGGTCGGCCTCGTCCACCACGAGGGTCCCGGCCACATCGGCGTACAAGCGGGCCACCCCCACCACGCTGGCCTCGTGGCCGAGCTCGGCCAGGAGGCGGTCGGCCGGTCCCTTGAGGGCCGCTCCGGCCACGATGGGGGAGATGGCCACGACGTCGGCCCGGCGCCGCCGCAGGAGGTCGGCCACCCCGGGCACGGCCAGGAGGGGGCCCACCGACACCACCGGGTTCGAGGGGCAGACGACCACGGTCTCGGCCCCGGCCAGGGCCTCGAGGACGCCGGGGGCGGGCCGGGCGGCGTCGGCGCCGGCGAACCGCACCGCCTCGACCGCCACGGCGTGGCGGTGGCGCACGAAGTACTCCTGGAACGAGATCTCGGGCCCGCCCACCAGGGTCAGGCGGGTGCGCACGGGGTCGTCGGACACGGGGAGGAGGCGGATGCCGGCGCCGAGGGCGGCGGTGATCTCGGCCGTGGCCTGGGTGAGGGTGGCGCCCTCGGACAGCCGCTGGGTGCGGTAGAGGTGGGTGGCGAGGTCGCGGTCGCCCAGGCGGAACCAGGCCTCGCCCCCCAGGCGCTCGAGCTGCTCCATGGCGGCCCAGGACTCCCCGGCCAGGCCCCAGCCCCGTTCGTCGTCGTTGAGGCCGGCCAGGGTGTAGGTCACGGTGTCGAGGTCGGGGCTGATGTGCAGGCCGTGCAGCACGGTGTCGTCGCCGGTGTTGACCACGGCCGTGATCGACGGGGGCGGGACCACCCGGACCAGGCCGCGCAGGAACCGGGCCGCCCCCACTCCTCCGGCCAGGGCCGTGATCACGCCCCGAGGCTAACGGCCGGTGCGCCGGGCCCCGGCGGGGGTGTGCAAGGCTCGATCGGGTGCCCTCCAGCGCCCCCGCGCCGTCGGGGACGGCCCCCTCCGGCCCGCGCCTGGCCGTCGCCCTCGACGCCACGCCCCTCCTCGGGACCCCGACCGGTGTGGGCCGCTTCTGCCGGGGTGCCCTGGGGGGGCTGGCCGAGCGTGGCGACCTCGACGTGGCCGCCTTCGCCGTGTCGTGGCGTCGGCGCCACCGGCTGGCCCCGCTCGTGCCCCCGGGGGTGGCCGTGCGCCAGCGGGCCATGCCCGCCCGCCCCCTGCACGCCGCCTGGAGCCGGGTCCGGTGGCCGGGGGTGGAGTGGTTCACCGGTCCCGCCGACGTGGTGCACGGCACCAACTTCGTGGTGCCCCCCACCCGCCGGGCCGCCCGCGTCGTCACCGTCCACGACCTCACCACGGTGCGCTTCCCCGAGCTCTGCGACGCCCCCACCCTGCGATTCCCGTCCCTCGTGCGCCGGGCCGTGGCGGAGGGGGCGTGGGTCCACACCCCGTCGCGCTTCGTGGCCGAGGAGGTGGTGGCCGAGTTCGGGGCGGACCCGGCCCGGGTGCGGGCCGTGCACCACGGTGTGGGAGCGGCGCCCCCCCCGGGGCCGGCCGGGGGCGGGGCTCTCCTCCCGCCCCTGCCTCCCGGGACGGCGCGCTACGTCCTCGCCGTGGGGACGGTGGAGCCGCGCAAGGACTACCCGGGACTGGTCCGGGCCTTCGGGGCCGTGGCCGCCACCCGGCCCGATCTGGCCCTGGTGGTGATCGGGGCCGACGGGTGGGGGGCAGGGGCGTTCCACGACGCCGTGGCCGCCTCGGCCGCCCGCACCCGGGTCCTGCACCTCGGCTACCTCCCCGACGCCGAGCTGGCGGGGTGGCTGGGAAGCGCGGCCGTGCTGGCCTTCCCCTCTCTGTACGAGGGCTTCGGGTTCCCACCCCTCGAGGCCATGGCGGCCGGCGTGCCCGTGGTGGCCACGGCGGCGGGCGCCGTCCCCGAGGTGGTGGGCGACGCCGCCGTCGTGGTCCCCCCGGGGGACGCCGACGCCCTGGCCGGGGCCATCGAGAGCGTCCTCGAGGACGGGGCCCGACGGGCCGAGCTGGTGGAGCGGGGCCGGCGCCGGGCGGCGGGCTTCACGTGGGCGTCGTGCGCGGCGGGGCTGGCCGCCCTGTACGCCGAGGCCGACGCCGAACGGGGGCGGGGGTGACGGCGGGGGAGCGCCGTGCCCAGGCCCGGGCTGTCCCGCCCGCCGGGTCGGGGCCGGCCGTGCTGGTGGTGGTGGAGCAGCTGCGCCGCCCCGTGCCGGGGGGGATCGGTACCTACGGCCGGGGCCTCCTCCAGGGCCTGCGCGCCGTGGCCGCCGCCGACGGCCCGGTGGGGGGCGGGCCCGACGTGACGCTGTACGCCAGCCGCCCCCCGGTGCGCCCCGACCCCCTGGCGGATCTGGGCTTCCCCCTGCGGTCGGTGCCGCTGCCGGGCCCGGTGCTGACCCGGGCCTGGGACCGCTCCCTCGTGGCCGGCCCCCGGGGCGTCGACGTGGTGCACGCCATCTCCCTGGCCACCCCGCCCGCCCGGGGGCGCCCCCTGGTGGTGATGGTCCACGACCTGGCCTGGCGCCACGTCCCCGAGGCCTTCCCGCCCCGGGGCCGGCGCTGGCACGAGGCGGCCCTGCGCCGGGCCCGGCGGCGGGCCTCGCACTTCATGGTGTCGTCGGTGGCGGTGGGCCAGGAGCTGGTGGCCGATGGGGTGCGCCCCGAGGCCGTGACCCTGATCGCCCACGGCTCGGACCACCTCCCGCCCCCGGACGAGGAGGCCGCCCGGGACCTGCTCGAGCGGCTCGGGGTGACGGGGGAGTTCCTCTTGTCGGTGGGCACCCTCGAGCCGAGGAAGAACCTCCCCCGCCTCTTCGCCGCCTACGCCCGGGCCCGGCCCTCGCTGCCCGGGCCCTGGCCCCTGGTCGTGGTGGGGCCGGCCGGCTGGAGCCAGGAGGGGGACCCCCCGGGCCAGGGCGTGGTCCCGGCCGGCCCCGTGGGGGAGGCCACCCTGGCCGCCCTCTACCGCCGGGCCCGTCTCCTGGCCTACGTCCCGGTCGAGGAGGGGTTCGGGCTGCCTCCCCTGGAGGCCATGCGCCACGGGACGCCGGTGGTGGCCAGCGCCGTCCCGAGCGTGGACGAGGCGGCTCTGGTGGTGGAGCCGCGCTCGGTGCCGGCCATGGCCGAGGCCCTGGTGCGCGTGGCCACCGACGACACCGTGCGCGCCGATCTGGTCGCCCGGGGCCGGGCCCATGCCGCCCCCCTCACGTGGGAGGCGGCCGCCCGGGCCCACGTGGCGGTGTGGTCCTCGCTGCGATGACCCCGCCGGCGGCCGGGCCCCTGCGGGTCTCCCTCGACGTGAGCGCCGTCCCGGCCCAGCCGGTGGGGGCGGGGCGCTACATCCTCGACCTGGCGACGGCCCTGGGGGGGCGCCCGGACGTGGCCCTCACCCTGTGGAGCCGGCGTCACGACGGGGCCCGCTGGCGCCATGCCACCCATGGGGCCACCGACGGGACCACCGACGGGGCCACCGACGGGGCCACCGACGGGGCGACCGTGGCCGCCGTCGCCCCGACCCGGCGCCCGCCCCGGCTGGTGTGGGAGCAGGTCCGGCTGCCCGGTCTGCTGGCCCGTTCCCGGGCCGAGGTGCACCACGCCCCGCACTACACCATGCCGGAGCGGTCCCACCTGCCCCGGGTGGTGACCATCCACGACCTCACCTTCCTCGAGCACCCCGAATGGCACGAGCGCTCCAAGGTCCTGGTGCTGGGGCGGGCCATCCGGGTGGCGGCCCGCCGGGCCGAGGCCCTGGTGTGCGTCAGCCACGCCACGGCGGGGCGACTGGAGGCCCTGTGCCGTCCCACCGGGAGGATCTTCGTGGTCCCCCACGGGGTCGACCACGAGCGCTTCCGTCCCGCCCCCGGCCCGGACGGGGACGGGGCGGTGCTGGCGGCGCTCGGGGTCCGCCCTCCCTACGTCCTGTTCCTGGGGACGCTCGAGCCCCGCAAGGCGGTCCCCGACCTGGTGGCCGCCTTCGACCGGGTGGCCGGGGCCGAGCCCGACCTGTCCCTGGTGCTGGCGGGGCGACCGGCGTGGGGAGAGGAGGCCGTGGCCCGCGCCGTGGCCGGGGCCCGGGCCACGGGGCGCATCGTGCGGACCGGGTACGTCCCGGACGAGGCCGTGCCCGTCCTCCTGCGGGGGGCGGCCGTGGTGGCCTACCCCGCCCTGGAGGAGGGGTTCGGGCTGCCCGCCCTCGAGGCCCTGGCGTGCGGCGCCCCCCTGGTGACCACGGCGGGGACCACCATGGCGGAGCTGGCGTCGGGGGCGGCGTGGCTGGTGGCACCGGGGGCGGTGGGATCGCTGGCCGAGGCCCTGGCCGGTGTGGTGGCGGGGGGGCCCGAGGTGCGGCGCCGTCGGGAGCTGGGCCTGGAGGTGGCCGCCCGTCACACGTGGGCGGCGAGCGCCGAGGGCCACCTGCGCGCCTACCGCTGGGCGGCCCGCCGCCCCGCCCCGCCGTCCCCGGGAGGCGAGGGCCCCGACCGGTAAGGTGCGAAGGATGCGCGCGCTCGTGACGGGGGCGAAGGGCTTCGTCGGCTCCTGGCTCACGGCCCACCTCGAGTCCCAGGGGGACCTCGTGGTCGGGATCGACCACGAGGTGGACGTCACCGATCCCGAGGCGGTGCGGGTGGCGCTCACCGAGGCCGCCCCCGACGCCGTCTACCACCTGGCCGCCCTGGCCCACGTGGGCCAGTCGTGGAGCGGACCGGCCGAGGCCTTCGAGGTCAACGCCGTCGGCACGTTGCACGTCCTCGAGGCCGCCCGGGCCCAGGCCCGGCCCCCCCGGGTCCTCGTGGTGAGCTCGGCCGAGGTCTACGGGGCCGTGCCCCCCGACCGCCTCCCCGTGGGCGAAGACGTTCCCCTGGCCCCCGTCACCCCCTACGCCGCCTCCAAGGTGGCGGCCGAGTACCTGGGGGTCCAGGCCTTCCTGGCCCACGGTCTCCCCGTGGTGCGGGTACGGCCCTTCAACCACGTGGGGCCGGGACAGTCACCGGGCTTCGTCGTGCCCGCCCTGGCCCAGCGCATCGTGGAGGCCCGGCGCTCGGGTACCCCGAGCATCAAGGTCGGGAACCTGGCGGCCCGGCGCGACCTCACCGACGTCCGCGACGTGGTGCGCGCCTACCGCCTGCTCGTCGAGCACGGCGAGGCGGGGGCCGTCTACAACGTGTGCTCGGGGCGCGACGTCGGCATCGACGAGGTGGCCGAGCACCTCCTGCGACTGGCCGGGGCAGACCTGCGCCTCGAGGTGGACCCGGCCCTGGCCCGCCCCGTGGACGTCCCGGTGATCCGGGGCGATCCCGCCAAGCTCGAGGCGGCCACGGGGTGGACCCCGGTCGTCGACCTCGAGACCTCGCTGCGGGGCGTCCTCGAGGAGTGGGGCAACCGCCTGCCCTGACAGGGGGACGCCCGTCGGTCTCCGGCCCGTCCGGGCCGGAGACAGGCCTCAGGCCGCCGTCGACAGGAGCCGGCGGATCTGCTGACGGGCCTCCCGGGCCTGGCTGTGGGCCTGCTTCACCAGATCGCGGGCGGGAACGGGGAGGCGCTCCTCGATGGGGCCGAGCGTGGCCTCGATGCGCCCGATGACCAGCTCCAGGGCTCCGTCCACGTCCTTGGCCCGGCGGGTCAGCTCGCCCCGCACGTCGCCCAGACGGCCTTCGAACTGGGTCCGGGGCTCGGCCAGGCGCTTCTGGAGGTCCTGGCGGCGCACCTGGGCCCGCTGGAACCCGAGGACACCCATCCCCACGACGACGTAGGCGGCGTCCCTGGCGGCACGGACCACTTCCTCGGTCACTTCCTTGAACTCCGGCATCGCTTCCATCCCTTCCTCCGACCCTTGCTTCGGACCTCGATCTCGAACCTCGATCTCGAGCCTCGACCTCGAACTCGCTGTGCTAACAATTGTACCGACTTTCGCTAACAATAGCAAGCACAGGCGGCGGGAGGGGTCGGCCGGGCGGGGCGGGAGGGGCCCACGGCGGGCGGGGCGGGGCTGGGGTCGGCGAGGGAGGGCCGGGTAGCCTTTGCGGCCTGATGGAGACCATCGCTCCGCCGGTCGTCGCCGTGATCGTCACGTGCGATCCCGGGGCGTGGTTCGAGGAGACCCTGGCCGCCATCGCCGCCCAGGACTACCCCGAGCTGTCGGTCCTGGTCCTCGACGCCGCCAGCGCCGTCGATCCCACCCCCAGGGTGGCGGCCGTCCTGCCCCACGCCTACGTGGCGCGACTGGCCCGCAACGACGGCTTCGGGGCCACGGCCAACGAGGCCATGGCCATGGTGCAGGGGGCGTCGATGCTCCTGTTCTGTCACGACGACATCGCCCCCGATCCCGACGTGGTGCACGTGCTGGTGGAGGAGTCCTTCCGGTCCAACGCCGGCGTGGTGGCCCCGAAGCTCGTGAGCTGGGACGACCCCGAGCGTCTCCTCCACGTGGGCATGGCGGTGGACAAGGGCGGCGCCGTCGTCGACCGGGTGGAGCCGGGGGAGATCGACCACGGCCAGCACGATGCCGTGCGCGACGTGTTCCTCGCCCCGGGGTGCTGCACCCTGGTGCGGGC
>DATJOV010000358.1:0-9567 GCA_035506735.1 Acidimicrobiales bacterium
GTCGAAGGCCTCCCACGCCTCCACCGCCACCCGCTCGGCCAGCTCCACGTCGCCGAGATCCGCCACCCACGACCGCGACCCCGGGGCGTCGACGCGGCACTCCTCGAGCACCGCCTCCAGGCGATCCTGGCGCCGCGCCACCAGCCCCACCGTGGCCCCCCGGGCCGCCAGCAGCCGGGCCAGGGCCGCCCCGATCCCCGAGGACGCCCCCGTCACGACCACCGTCGATCCCTCGATCCGCATGTGCGCCTCCCCGTCGGGCGCCCAGTAGAACACGGGAATGGCCATGCTCGACGAGATCCGACGCTTCTGGGACGACGACGCCCCCACCTACGACGACGCCCCCGGACACCACCCCCGCAGCCCCGCGGCGCAGGCGGCGTGGACGGCGGCCCTGGCCGCCCTCCTCCCCCCGCCCCCGGCCCGCGTCCTCGACTGCGGGGCGGGCACGGGCTTCCTGAGCCTCATCGCCGCCCGCCTCGGGCACCGGGTCACGGCCCTCGACGTCTCGGGGGCCATGCTCGAGCGCCTGGGGGCCGCGGCCCGGTCCGAGGACCTCGCCGTCGAGGTCCTCGAGGGCCCGGCCGAGGAGCCTCCCCCCGGCTTCGACGCCGTGATGGAGCGCCACCTGCTGTGGACCCTCCCCGATCCGGGCGCCGCCCTGGCCGCCTGGCGGCGGGCCGCCCCGGCCGGGGTGCTGGTGGCGGTGGAGTCCCTGTGGGGCCGGGCCGACCGCCTCGAGGCCCTGCGCTCGTCGGCGAGGGAGGCCCTGCGCCGGTGGCGGGGCACCCCCGACGACCACCACGGCCCCTACCCGGCCGAGGTGCGCCGGGCCCTCCCCCTGGGGGGCGGGACCCATCCCCGGGCCGTGGCCGGGCTGGTGGGGGCCTCGGGCTGGCCCGCCCCCCGCCTGGTCCGCCTGCGCGACGTGGAGTGGGCGACCGCCCTGGAGCTGCCCCTGCCCGAGCGCCTGGTGGGGGTGACGCCGCGCTTCGCCGTGGCGGCGGGCTGAGCACCGGGGAGGGAGCCGGCCCGCCGTGCCTCGCCGTGCCGCGCCCCGCCGGGTGCCGGGGTCAGGCCGGTGACCCCGCGATGCGGTCCAGCCACGTGGACAGGGTGGCCCGGCTCACCGGCCCCTGCACGGTGTGCACCACGTCGCCCGCCCTGTCGATGAACACCGTCCCGGGATACCCCACCAGGGTGTAGCGGGGGGCCACGACGCTGCCGCTGTCGGCCCCCACGGCGAAGCCCACCCCGCTGGCCCGGGCGAAGGCCAGGCCGGCGGCGGTCCCGTCGTTGCCGTCGATGCCCAGGAAGACCACGGGGCTGTGGCGGGCGGCGGCGGCCCGGGCCACGGCCGCCACCACGGGGAGGTCGCGGTGGCAGGGGCCGCACCACGAGGCGAAGAAGGTGAGGACCACGGGGTGGTGGGCGTCGTCGCCGGCCAGGGGGAACCCCACCCGGGTCCCCCCGCCCAGGCGGGGGAGGGAGAAGGCGGCGGCCCTGGCGTCGGGGCCCGGCCCGCCCCCCACCGTCAGGCCCACCAGGACCAGCGCCACCACCACCACGCCCACCACCAGGGTCACGACCCGGCGCCGGAAGGGGTCCCTCGGCCCGGGCGCCGGTTCCCCGGCCGCCGGCGGGGCCGGGGCGATCACCGGAAGCGGACGAGGGCGTCGGCCGCCATGGCCACGAAGAGGAGGGTGAGGTAGGTGATCGAGTACCGGAACAGCGCCATGGCCGCCCTGGTGGACTGCTCGCGCAGGAGGCGCCAGGCGAAGAGGAGGAACAGCGCCCCCAGCACTCCGGCGCTCACCAGGTAGACGGGGCCCATGTGCCCCACCGGGGCGAACAGCACCGTGAGCGCCACCAGGGCCGCCGTGTACAGGAGGATCTGGCGGGCCGTGCGCCGGAAGGTCGAGACCACGGGGAGCATGGGGACGTGGGCGGCGGCGTAGTCGTCGCGGTAGCGGATGGCCAGGGCCCAGAAGTGCGGGGGCGTCCAGATCACGATCACGGCGAAGAGCACCAGGGGGGCCCAGCCCAGGCGGTCGGTCACCGCCGCCCACCCCACCAGCACGGGAACGGCCCCGGCCGCCCCCCCGATGACGATGTTCTGGCTGGAGGAGCGCTTGAGCAGGAGGGTGTACACCACCACGTAGAAGGCGGTGGCCGACACCGCCAGCACGGCGGAGAGGAGGTTGACCGCCCCCCACAGTTCGACGAAGGCGGCCGCCTCGAGCACGGTGGCGAAGACGGTGGCGGCCAGGGGGGTCATCTCGCCCGTGACGAGGGGCCGGTTGCGGGTGCGGTGCATGACCCGGTCGATGTCGCGGTCGAGGACCATGTTGAAGGCGTTGGCACCACCCGCCGCCAGGGTCCCGCCCGCCAGGGTGGCCACCATGAGCGCCACCGAGGGCACCCCCCGCCTGGCCACCAGCATGGTGGGCAGGGTGGTGACGAGGAGGAGCTCGATGATGCGGGGCTTGGTGAGGGCCACGTAGGCCCGCACCCGGTCGCCCCCGGCCCGCAGTCCGCGCGGCACTGCCGGGCTGAGCGAGGTCATCGGCGCCGAGCCTACGGCCTCGGCGCGACCCGGACAACGTGGGCGGGGGGCGCCTTTCGACGGCCCGGGACGGGCGGCGGGCGGGCCCCGCCGGCGGGCCCCACGCCCCCCGCCGGCGCCGGGGAGGGCCCCGATCCCCCCGGGTACGATGGACCCCCGGTGCCGCTGCCGCACATCGCCCCGCCACGCTTCCTGCGCATCACCCAGGTGATGGTGGTCCTGGTCGTGCTGAACGTGGTGAGCGGGGCCGCCGTGCGCCTCACCGACTCCGGGCTGGGCTGCCCCGACTGGCCCACCTGCTCCCACACCCGGCTCACCCCGCCCCTGTCCTTCCACCCCGTGGTGGAGTTCACCAACCGCATGGTGGTGGTGGTCCTGTGCGTGGCGGCGGCCCTCACCCTGGTGGCGGCGGTGCGGCGCGCCCCCCGCCGGCGTGACCTGGTGGGGCTGTCGGCCGGCCTGGTGGGGGGCATCGTGGCCGAGGCCGTCCTGGGGGCGGCCGTGGTCTACTCCAAGCTCAACGCCTACGTCGTCATGTGCCACTTCCTGGTGGGCATGGCCCTCCTCACCGTGGCGGTGGTCCTGGCCCTGCGGGCGGGACGGGCCGCGCCGGGCGGACCCCCGGTGCGGATGGTGTCGCCCCTCACCGTGCGGGCCGTCCGGGTCGTGCTGGTCCTGCTGGCCCTGGCCATCGCGGCCGGCACGGCCACCACCGGGGCCGGGCCCCACGCCGGGGGCAAGGGGGCCAAGCGGGTCCCCGTCCCCCTGGCCGACATGGCCCGCCTGCACTCCGGGATCGTGCTCGTGGTGGTGGCCCTGACGCTCGCCACCCTGGCCCTGCTGGCCCGCCAGGGCGCCCCCATCCGGGTCCTCGACCGGGCCCGGGTCCTCCTGGTGGCCATGCTCCTCCAGGGTGCGGTGGGCTACACCCAGTACTTCACCCACCTCCCTCCCCTCCTGGTGGGCATCCACGTCTTCGGCGCCACCGTGGTGTGGAGCGCCATGGTGTGGTTCACCGACGGGCTCACCCGCCACGGGGCCGAGGCCCCCGTGCCCGGGCCGGTGCCGGCCGGCGCTCCCGGCGCCGTCCCCGCCCCCGTGCCGGCCCCGGCCCCCCGATGACCGGTCCCCTGATGACCGGTCCCCTGACCGAGGTCCAGCCGGTCGAGGCCGACGTCCCCGAGGGGGGCGAGGACGTCCGCCCCGACCGGCCCTGGCTGGTCATCGTGTGGAACGACCCCATCAACCTCATGTCCTACGTGACCTTCGTCTTCCAGAAGCTCTTCGGCTACAGCCGGGACAAGGCCACCAAGCTCATGCTCGACGTCCACCACAAGGGCCGGGCCGTGGTCACCTCCGGGCCCCGGGAGCGGGCCGAGCTGGACGTGTTCCGCCTCCACGAGCACGGCCTGTGGGCCACCATGGAGCAGTCCTCGTGATCGGGCACCGCCGCTTCGCCCGGGACCGCCACGGGCGCATCCACCCCAACCTCCAGGGCCCCGAGCGCGACCTGCTGCGGATGCTCCCCCGCCAGGCCCTGGAGCTCGTGGACCACGACGAGCCCACCGCCCGCCGCCTGTTCCCCGTGGCCTACCCCCACGACGCCGAGGCCCAGGCCGAGTACCACGCCATGATGGGGAGCCAGCTCCTCGAGCACCACCGCCAGGCCCTCGACACCCTGGCCGCCACCGTGGACGGGGCCACGCTCGAGCTCGACGACCTCCACGTGTGGCTGGGGGCGGTCGAGGCCCTGCGGCTGGTGCTCGGGACCCAGCTCGACGTGAGCGAGGACATGACCGGGGTCGGGCCCGAGGACCCCCGCTTCGACCAGTTCACCGTCTACCAGTACCTGAGCATGCTCCAGGACGAGATCGTCGACACCCTGGCCGACGCCCTGCCCCCGGCCGGGGCCGGGATCGACGAGCTCGGCCCCGAGCCCTTCGGGTGAGCGCCGCCCGGGCGCCCCGCCTCCTCACCGTCATGGGGTCGGGGGAGACGGCCCCCACCATGGTGAAGGTGCACCGGGCTGTGGTGGAGCGCACCGGCCCCGGGCCGGCCGTGCTGCTCGACACCCCCTTCGGCTTCCAGACCAACGCCGACGAGATCGCCCAGCGCACCGTGGGCTACTTCCGCCACAGCGTGGGGGAGGACCTGGAGGTGGCCGGGATGCACTCGGCCGCCGACCTCACCGGCCCCGACGGCCACGCCGTGGCGGCCCGGCTGGTGGAGGCCGCGCTCGTGTTCGCCGGCCCGGGCAGCCCCACCTACGCCCTGCGGCAGTGGCGGGGGACCATCGTCCCGGGACTGCTGGCCGAGAAGCTCGAGCGGGGTGGGGCCCTCACCTTCAGCTCGGCCGCCGCCCTCACCCTGGGGGTGGCCACCGTGCCCGTGTACGAGATCTACAAGGTGGGGGAGGACCCCCGCTGGGTCCCCGGACTCGACCTCCTCGGCCCCCTGGGCCTGGCCGTGGCCCTCATCCCCCACTACGACAACGCCGAGGGCGGGACCCACGACACCCGCTTCTGCTACCTGGGCGAGGAGCGCCTGGCCGCCCTGGAGGCCGAGCTCCCCGACGGGGCCTTCGTCCTGGGCGTGGACGAGCACACCGCCCTGGCCGTGGACCTCGACCAGGGCCGGGCCGAGGTCGTGGGCCGCGGCGCGGTGACGGTCCGGGCCCGGGGCCGCTCGGCCCGCCTCGAGGCCGGTGCCGCCTTCCCCCTCGAGCGGCTGGCCGAGACGGCGGCGTCCCTGGCGGCGGCGCCGGCGGGGGCGCCCCGCCCCGGGAGCGGCGCCGGCACCACGGGCTCGGGCGGGGGGGACCCCGGCGGCGGTGCCGGGCCGGCGGTGGTCCCGGCGGGCGGGGTGGCGCGGGGGGACGGGGGCCCGCCCCTCCTGGACGCGGTGCGGGACCAGGAGGAGGCCTTCCGCCGGGCCCGGGGGGAGGGGGACGCCGCCGCCATGGTCCGGGCCGTGCTGGTCCTCGACGACGAGCTGTGGGCGTGGAGCGCCGACACCTTGCAATCCGACGCCCTGGACCGGGGCCGGGCCAGCCTCAGGGCCATGGTGGACGAGCTCGGCACCCTGGCCGCCACGGCCCTGCGCGATCCGGCCGAGACCCTCGGGCCCTTCGTGGAGCTGGCCCTGGCCCTGCGCCGGCGGGCCCGGCACGAGGGGCGCTTCGCCGACGCCGACGAGGTGCGGGACGGCCTGGTGGCCCTGGGGGTGGCGGTGCACGACACCCCCGGCGGCACGGCCTGGGACCTGCCCCGGGACGGGGCGGCGCGCTAGGCGGTCGCTCCAGCGGGGCGCCGCGACGGGCCTGCTAACCTGCCTGCGCCCCGATCGTTCGAGCCCCCATCGTCTAGTGGCCGAGGACGCCGCCCTTTCAAGGCGGTAACACGGGTTCGAATCCCGTTGGGGGTGCAGCGGGCGGGGCCAGCGCACACCCGGGGTCCTGTGGTGCAGTTTGGAGTGCACGCCGGCCTGTCAAGCCGGAGGTCGCGGGTTCAAATCCCGTCAGGACCGCTGCCGGGGACGACTCGTCCTCCCCGGCTGAAGCTTGGTCGGGTAGCTCAGTTGGTAGAGCGCGCGCCTGAAAAGCGTGAGGTCACCGGATCGACGCCGGTCCCGACCACCGAGCCGCTCCGGCGCGCCGTGGCGGCGGGGCCGGGCCCCCGAGCCTGGCGCCGGGGACGGACCCCGGCCGAGCCTGGCGGCCGCCCCTCCCTTCCCCTGCGTCGCGCCGGGCGCACTGGGCACACCGGTGTGCACCACCGTGACGGCGGCGCCGGACTCCGCGCCGTGGCGACGGGTGCGGTGACTGCGGGTCGCCGGGCGCGCACACGGGGTCACCGTGGCGCGCCGGCGTCGGACGTCGCACGGCGCGGGCGCGCCACGCTCGTTGCCATCGACAACCAACCCGCTGCACCGTGCCGGGCGCGCCGTTGGCGGCGCCGAGCGCACCGGCGCGACGCGCCGTGCGACGCACGGAGGGGGTGCGGGCCCGGCGCGCTGTCGGGGCGGTGTCGGGGCGGTGTCGGGGCGGGGTCGGAAAAATGTGCGATTTTCCGGCACAAAACGTGCATGCGCGGTGATGCATCGACCAATATATGCCCCCATGAACAAGCGAGAGCTAGCCAAAGCGGTGGCCGTGCACGCGGACGTGGACGTCAAGACGGTGTCCAACGTCCTCGAGGGGTTCACCGACGTCGTCACCGCCGTCGTCTCCCAGGGCGAGCCGGTGGCCATCACCGGGTTCGCCAAATTCGTCAAGGTGGACCGTCCCGCCCGTATGGGGCGCAACCCCGCCACGGGCGAGGCCATCCGCATCAAGGCCTCGAAGAAGGCCCGCATCACGCCGGTGAAGGCCTTCAAGGACGCCGTCATGTCGCCCTCGATCGCCCCCAAGCTGCGCCGGGGCTCCTTCCCCACCAGCGACGACGCCGTGCGTGCGGCGGGCAAGACGGTCATGGCCGCCCCGGTCAAGAAGGCCCCGGCCAAGCGCACGGCGGCGGCCAAGAAGACCACGGCCCGCAAGACCGTGAAGAAGGCCCCGGCCCGCAAGGCCCCGGCCCGCAAGGCTCCGGTCCGCAAGGCCGCCACGGCCAAGAAGACCGCCACCCGGCGTCCCGCAGCCCGCAAGGCGACGCGCCGGCGCTGAGCCGCCCACCCGCCCGCCCGCACCGGCCGGGCGTCATCGACACACCCGTTGCGTCAGGAGGCGCCGCCGACGGCGGCGCCTCCTGAGCGCGTCGGAGGGGGAGCACCGCATGCGCATCGAGGGATCGACCGTCCTGGTGACGGGGGCGTCCTCGGGCATCGGCGAGGCGCTGGCGCCGATGCTGGCCGAGCGCGGCGCCGTGGTGGGGATCGCCGCCCGGCGCCCCGATCGCCTGCAGCGCACCCTGGAGCGGTGCCGGGAGCACAGTCCCTCGTCGCGGTCGTGGACGGTGGACCTCTCCGACGTCGAGCAGGCGGTGGGACTGGTGGACGAGGCGTGGGACGCCCTGGGCGGGATCGACTGCCTCGTCAACAACGCCGCCATCGGGAAGCGCAAGCTCCTGCTCGAGCACACCGCCGAGGACCTCGACGAGGTCCTGCGCACCGACTTCCTCTCCCCCGTGCGCATGAGCCTGGCCATACTCCCCCGCATGGTGGGACGCGGGTCGGGGACGGTGGTCAACGTGGCCAGCGGGGGCGGGCGCTTCGGCATCGTGCACGAGTCGGCCTACTGCGCCGCCAAGTTCGCCCTGTCGGGATGGAGCGAGGTGGCCGCCATGGACCTGGCCGACACGCCGGTGGAGATCAAGCTCGTGCAGCCCGGGGCCATCGCCACCGAGATCTGGGATCAGCGCCCGGGCGAGCTCCCCGGCCTGCCCGGGGCCGAGTTCGCCACGGCCGAGACGTGCGCGGCGGGCATCGTCGACGCCATCGAGACCGAAGGGTTCGAGTTCTTCGTGCCGGCCGAGCTCGAGACCCACGTCCAGACCAAGAACGCCGACATCCGGGGATGGATCGACCTCATGGCGGCCCTGGGCCGGACCAAGGCCGGCGCCGGCTGAGCCGGGCCGGCCGGTCCCGGGTCAGCCTGCGGCCGGGATGCGCCGGCCCGAGACGAACTCGGGGGCGATGGCCACCACGTGGTGGCGGTCCCCCGGGGCCCACGGGTGGGGCAGGCGCTCGAGGGCGGCGTCCACCGCCACGGGGTCGGTGACGGCGCGGGCCACGCCCACCACCAGGACGCTCCACCCCTCGTGCGTCTCCTCCTCGACGTGGTCCACCTCGAAGGCCACGACGGCGCCCGTGGTGGCGTGGTGGAGCTTGGTCCCCTCGGCCGTGCGGAACACCACGGTGCCGTCCACGAGGCAGTAGTTGACGGGGAAGATGGCGGGCACGGCGCCGATGGTCACGGCGATGCGGCCGAGCGTCGCCTCCCCCAGCAGGGCCACGCAGTCGTCCTCGACCAGGATCTCGAGACCCTCGGAGTCGTGGAGCATGGCCCCACCTTGCGCCCGGGTCCCCCCGGGGCACCAGAGGCGAAGGGCCCCGGTGCCGGCGGCGAGGGGCAGGACCGGTCCGGGGCTCAGCCCACCAGGCGCACGCCCACGTCGCCCTCGGCCACGGCCCCGACGACGGCGGCGTGGTGCCCGGCCGTGCCCAGGACGGCCACGACGTCGTCGGCGGCCCGCCCCTCGACCACCAGGACCATGCCGAGGCCGAGGTTGAAGACCCGGGCCATCTCCTCCTCGGCCACCGCTCCGAGGCGGCGGATCTCGGCGAAGACCCGGGGCTCGCTCCAGCTGGCCCGGTCCACCTCGGCCCGGCAGCCGGGGGGGAGGGCCCGGGCCAGGTTCCCGGGGATGCCGCCCCCGGTGACGTGGGCGGCGGCGTGGACGGCGCCCGTCCCCAGGGCGGCCAGGACGGCGGGGGCGTAGACGAGGGAGGGGCGCAGGAGCTCGTCGGCCAGGCTGTGGGCGGCGCCCTCCCAGGCCGGATCGCCCAGGGCCAGGCCGGCCCGCTCGAGGAGGACGTGGCGGGCCAGGGTGTAGCCGTTGCAGCGCAGCCCCCCCGACGCCAGGCCCACCAGGGCGTCCCCGTCCCGCACCCGCCCCGGCCCGAGCATGGCGTCGCGCTCCACCACGCCCACGGCGAACCCGGCCAGGTCGAAGTGACCGGGGGGGAGGGCCCCGGGATGCTCGGCCATCTCCCCGCCCAGCAGGGCGCACCCCGCCGTCCGGCACCCGGCCGCCACCCCGGTGACGAGCTGCTCCATCTGCTCGGGGTCGAGCGCCCCGGTGGCGACGTAGTCGAGGAGGAAGAGCGGCTCGGCCCCCACGCACACCACGTCGTCGACGCACATGGCCACCAGGTCCACGCCGATGCCGTCGTAGCGGGCGGCGGCCGCCGCCACCAGGGCCTTGGTGCCCACCCCGTCGGTGGAGGAGACGAGGACGGGGTGGCGGTGGCGGGACGGGTCGAAGGCGAACGCCCCGCCGAATCCC
>DATJOV010000359.1:0-4219 GCA_035506735.1 Acidimicrobiales bacterium
CCCCAGTGGTTCACCGAGGGCGAGTACCGCATCCTGTGTGCGGCGTGCGAGCGGCTCATCCCCGAGGACGAGACCCCGGGGGCGGTGGGGGCCGGGGTGCCCGACTACATCGACGGCCTCCTCGGCGCCTTCCTGGTGGACCCGCCCCGCATCTGGGCCGGGGGGCCGACCTCGGGTCGCCACGGGGGCGAGGCCGCCTTCGGTGCCTTCCTGGCCCTGTCCCGGTTGGACGAGCTGGCATGGCGGACCCGCATCGAGGGCTCCAGGGGCCTGCCCGAGCGGGAGTTCAACGGTCCGGTGGAGGGGTACCAGGAGCGCTACCGGGTGGGCCTGGCCGCCCTCGGGCCCGGGTTCTGCGACGCCGATCCCGAGGAGCAGCGCCGGCGTCTCGAGGCCGACGGCGACTTCGTGGCGCTCCTGTACGAGCACTGCTGCGAGGGGATGTACGGCGCCCCGGAGTACGGCGGCAACCGGGACCTGGCCGGCTGGCGGGCCATCGGGTACGCCGGGGACGTCCAGCCCCGGGGATGGAGCGACGACGAGGTGGCCGGCCCGTGAGGACGCCCCGGGGTGGAGGGGGCAGGTGACCGTCGACGCCGTCATCGTCGGCTCGGGCCCGGGCGGGGCCACCGTGGCCGACGTGCTCACCCGGGCGGGCTGGTCGGTGACGATCGTGGAGAAGGGGCGCAACCACCTGCTCGACCCGGCCGACCCCACCCGCACCGCCAGCGACTACTCCAACGACGAGATCAAGTTCGTCCACCGCCACTTCCTCGGTCCCGACCCCCTGGTCGAGCCCCGCACCTTCCGCACGGGCGAGGACGAAGGTGAGCGCCTGCACGTGGGCGAGGTCAACTCCATCCCCACCACGGTGGGGGGCGGGGGGATCCACGCCGACGGCAAGGTGCCCCGCTTCCGGGAGGAGGACTTCGCCCTGCGCTCGACCCACGGTCCGGTCGAGGGGGCCGAGGTCGAGGACTGGCCCGTCACCTACGACGAGCTCGAGCCCTTCTACGCCGAGGCCGAGCGCTCGGTGGGGGTGTCGGGGGAGGCCGGGGCCAACCCCTTCGCCTCGTGGCGCTCGGGGCCCTACCCCATGCCCCCCGGTGCCCCCATGTACGGGGCCGTGCGCTCCTCGGCCTCGGCGCTGGAGCAGGGCCTGCACCCCTACGCCGCCCCCACGGCGGCCAACTCCGTCCCCTACGACGGCAGGCCCGCCTGCAACAACTGCGGTTTCTGCGCCCAGTTCGGCTGCCCCATCCACGCCAAGGGCGACCCCGTGGCCATGCTCCTGCGGGCCATGCGCAGCGGGCGGGCCGAGCTCCTGCCCGAGACCTTCGTGACCCGCATCGTCCACGACGGACGCCGGGCCAGCGGGGTCGAGGTCATGGACGGCGCCGGGCAGCGGCGCACCATCGGCGCCCGCCACGTGGTGGTGGCGTGCGGGGCGGTGGAGACCCCCCGGCTCCTGCTCCTCTCCGGTCTCGAGCACCCCCTCCTGGGGCGCTGTCTCATGGTCCACTTCCAGACCTTCGCCATCGGCATCACCCCCGAACGCCTGCACGGCCACAAGGGCCGGGCCGTGACCCACGTCCACGACGACGCCATGGTGGTCGACGACGCGGCGCGCGCCGCGGCGCGCGCCGCCGGGCTGCCGTGGATCCGGGGTGGCCTGGTGGAGCACGGGGGCCCGAGCCTCCCCATCATGGAGGCCAAGCTGTACGCGTGGGGGGCCCGCCACAAGCGCCTCATGCGCTCCTCGCCCATGCGCGACCGCATGTGGGCCTTCACCATGCAGGGCGAGGACCTGCCCCAGCTCACCAACCGGGTGGATCTCGACCCGGCCGTGCGCGACGCCCGGGGCTTCCCGGTGGCACGCGTCACCTACCGCCCCCACCGCCACGAGCTGGTGGCCTCGGCCCACCACGCCCCGGTGCTCCTGCGGGTACTCGAGGGGATGGGGGCGACGTGGACCATGACGGCCACCTCGCCCTCGATGGACGACCGCGACCCCCGGGGGGTGGTGGGCCGGGTGCCCATGAGCCGCCACGTCATGGGGACGACGCGCATGGGGACCGATCCCCGCACCTCGGTGGTGGACCCCCACGGCCGGGTGCACGGGCTCGACAACGTGGTGGTGGCCGACTCGTCGGTCTTCGTCACTTCCGCCGGCTACGGGCCGACCCTGACCCTCGTGACCCTGGCCGCCCGGGCGGCGGCGGCCATGGCCGGGACGGTGCCCCCGCCCGGTCGGCCCTAGTCGGGGAGGGTGAGGGCGGCCGCCAGGAAGCGGGCGCTGGCCTCGAACTCCTCGGCCGGCACCTCGGCGTGCTTGCCGGGATGGGCGTGGAGGCGCTTGTCGGTGCTGCCCAGGAGCCCGAAGAGCTCCAGGGCCCGGTCCCGGGGGAAGAGCTCGTCGTCCCACTGCACGAGGAAGAGGACGGGGCAGCGCACGGCGGGGGCGTCCAGGCTGAAGCGCTCCTGGGTGGGCCCGGCCACCCCCATGAGGCCGAGGACCGCCACCGCCACCCTGGTCTCGGCCGCCACCACGGGCAGGCCGAAGATGGTCCCCATGGACAGCCCCCAGTACCCGCACGGCCCGGCGGCCACGTCGGGCAGGTCCTGGACGGCGTCGAGGGCCCGGTCCCAGTCGGCCACCATGGTGTCGATGAGGTCGTCCTGGCTCGACCACGCCTGGGCGAAGTCGAGGAAGGCCAGGTCGCCGTCGGTGGCGCCGTCGCTGCGCCGGTCGCCGTGCACGGGCCCGTCGATGGCCAGGGCGGCCAGGCCGTGGTGGCGCACCAGGGTGCGGGCCAGGGCCACGATGTAGTCCTCGCGCTTGGAGCCCGAGGCCCCGTGGCCCAGCATGACCACGGGCACGGGGGCCGGGGCCTGCTCCGGCGTCCACAGGAGCCCGGGGATGCGGCGCTCCTCCCGGGTGACCACGATGCGGCGCTCACGCACACCCCGCGACAGCGCCTCCTCGACGACCTCCACGGCCGCAGCGTACCGGGCCCGGTGGCGCCGTCAGCTGCGGGGGACCTGCGACCAGGGCAGGTCCTTGTCGGCCCGGGGCTCCCCGGGAAGCCCGAGGACCCGCTCGCCCAGGATGGTGCGCATGATCTCCGAGGTGCCCCCCTCGATGGAGTTGGCCCGGGAGCGCAGGAAGCTCAGGCGGGCGTCGCCTCCCCCCGAGAAGAGGGACCGGTCGGGGCGGTGCATGGTGTAGTCGGTGGGGAAGAGGGTCCCCTCCATGCCGAGGAGGTCCACGCACAGCTCGTACACGCGCTTGTTGAGCTCGGCTCCCTTGAGCTTCGTCACCGACCCCTCGGGCCCCGGGGTCCCGGCCCGGCGCAACACCCGGGCCCGCATGGTGGTGAGCCGGCCCACCTCGGCCTCCACCCACAGGGCCATGAGCCGCTGGCGCTGGGCCGGGGTGGGGCGGTCCAGGCGGGCGAAGATGGCCAGGGCGTCGTGGATGGGCCCGGCGTTGCGGGCCGGGACGCCGCCCCCGATGGCCACCCGCTCGTTCATGAGGGTGGTGGTCACCACCCGCCAGCCCGCCCCCACGGCGTCGAGACGGGCGGTGTCGGGGATGCGCACGTCGGTGAAGAACACCTCGTTGAACTCGGCGTCCCCGGTGATCTGGCGCAGGGGACGCACCTCGACCCCCGGGGCGTGGAGGTCGGCGATGAAGTAGGTGAGGCCCCGGTGCTTGGGCACGTCGGGGTCGGTGCGGGCCACGAGCAGCCCGAAGCGCGCCGTGTGGGCCAGGGTGGTCCACACCTTCTGCCCGTTCACCACCCACTCGTCGCCGTCGCGCACGGCCCGGGTGCCGAGCCCGGCCACGTCCGAGCCCGCCCCCGGCTCGCTGAAGAGCTGGCACCACACCTCCTGGCACGTGAAGAGGGGCCGGAGGTAGCGGGCCCGCTGCTCGTCGGTGCCGTGGGCCAGGAGGGTGGGGGCGGCCATGCCGTAGCCGATGACGTTGCGCTCGGACTCGTCCGGCGCCCCCCGCAGGCGCAGCTCCCGCTCCACCACGGCCTGGAGGCGGGGGCTCACCCCCAGGCCCCCCGACCCGGGCGGGAAGGCCACCCAGGCCAGGCCGGCGTCGAAGCGGGCGCCGAGGAAGTCGACGGGGTCGGCCGTGGCGGGGTCGTGGTCGGCCAGCAGCCGGTCCAGGGCGGCCCGCACCAGGGCCTCGTCGCTCCCGCCCGTG
>DATJOV010000360.1:0-20104 GCA_035506735.1 Acidimicrobiales bacterium
GCTCCGCAGCGCTGCCAGGACGGCGATGCGTGGTGCGCCTTCGGGGCTGTGGACCGGGCGGTCCCGGGGGAGGAGGGCGACGACCCCGGCCGCGCCCACCACGGCGGCGCCGGCGGCGTAGAGAAGGCCGCTGTGGATGCCCTGCACGAAGGCGCTCCGGGCCTGGGCGCCGACGGGGCCGCCGGCGTGGACGGCGACGGCGAACGAGGAGCGCGCCCCGGCGGCCAGCCGGGTCGGCACGCCCGGCAGGCGCAGCCGGGAGCGGTAGGTGGCCGTCACGATGCTCCCGATGACGGCGGTGCCGAGAGCGCCTCCCACCTCCCGTGACAGGTCGTTCAGTGCCGAGCCCACGCCCTGCTTCTCCCGGGGGAGCCCTTCGGTGATGGCCGCCGTGGCCGGGGTCATGGCCGCCCCCATCCCCGCCCCCAGGGGGACGAGCCCGAGGAGGACGAGCAGGTAGGACGATCCGGTGCCCAGGCGCGAGATGAGGGCGAGGCCCGTGGCCACGAGCAGGAGCCCGGTCACGCATACCCGGCGCGTGCCGAACCGGGCCGTCAGGCCCGAGGTCGACCGGGCCACCGGCATCATCGTCGCCGAGAGGGGGAGGACGGCCAGGGCGGCGACGAGGGGGCTGTAGCCGCGCACGCCCTGGAGGTACTGCAGCGACACGAACGTGAACCCGAAGAAGGCGAAGAACTGGATGCAGATCGACACGGTCCCCGCCGCCAGGTTCCGGTCGGCGAAGAGCCGGGGGTCGAGCAGGGGGTGCTCGCTGTGCAGCTCCACCACCACGAAGGCGGCCAGCGCCACCACACCGGCGGCCGCGCCCACCAGGGTGCGCGTGCTCGTCCAGCCGGCGTCGGGCGCCTCGATGATGCTGAAGACCAGGGCCACGAGGCCCACGGTGGCGAGCAGGGCCCCGGCTCTGTCCAGCCGGGGTGCGCCGGGCTGGGAGGACTCGGGGACGAAGCGCACCGTGCCGGCCAGGGCCGCCGCGGCCAGCACCACGTTGACGCCGAAGGCGGCCCGCCACGAGAACCACTGCAGCAGGACCCCGCTGCACAGCAGGCCCACGATGGCGCTGCCCCCCGCCACCGCCGCCCACACCCCCACGGCCCGGGTCCGCTCTGCGGGGGGGAACGTGCCGGTAATGGTCGAGAGCGTCGCCGGCATGACGAGCGCCGCCCCCAGGCCGATGAGGCCCCGCAGGACGATGAGGGCCTCGGCCGACGTGACCGTCATGGCCGCCCCCGACGCCGCCCCGAACACGACGAGGCCGGCCACGAGGGCCCGGCGCCGCCCGTAGCGGTCGCCCAGGGCGCCGGCAGGGAGGAGCAGCACCGAGAAGACCAGCAGGTAGGCGTCGATGATCCACTCCAGCTGGGTCTGAGAGGCGTGGGTGGCACGCACCAGGTCGGGGATGGCCACGTTCAGCGAGGCCATGGCGGCCGAGACCGCCCCCAGGGCGGTGCACACCACGGCGGTGACGAGGCCCACCCGCAGTGCAGGGGTGTGGGATCCGGGGTCGGGGGTCATGGTGCCTCCTGGCAAATCGAAGGAACATTCGTTTTTATAGTCCCCCGGCCTCCCCACCGTCAAGAGGGAATATTCATTCTGTTCTGCGGTAGGGTGGAGCCATGCCCCGGATCAGCGACGAACGGCGGGCGGCCCGGCGGAGCCAGGTGCTCGAAGCGGCCCGGGCCTGCCTGCAGGAGCACGGCCTCGAGGCCGTGTCCATGGAGATGATCATCGCCCGGTCGGGCCTGTCGACGGGGGCGGTCTACGGGTACTTCAAGGGCAAGGACGACATCATCAGCGCGGTGGTGACGGAGGGGACGGCCGACCTCGGCGCCGAGCTGCTCCCCGTGCTGGCCGACCCCGCGCCACTGTCCCCACCCGAGCTGCTTGGTCGGGTCCTGCGGGCCGTGGTGGCATTCGGGCGGCGCACCCAGGGTGTCGACCGCCTGCTCGTCTCCATCCACGGGTGGAGCCACGCCCAGGCCGATCCCGAGCTCAAGAAGGTCACCGCCGCCTCGTATCGCCGTCTGCGCGACGCCTACACCCGAGCCGCGGCGCGCTCCCAGGACGCCGGCAACCTCGACGCCGGGGTGGCGGCGCAGGACGTGGGCCAGTTGCTCACCTCGATCACCCTGGGGTTCGTGGCCCAGCGTGCGCTCACCGGGAGCGCCGACGTCGAGGCCCATGTGGCGGCGCTGGAGGCGATCCTGACGCCGCCTCCAACGGCGAGATCGGGGCAGAGCGGTTCGGAACGGCCCCGCACCGTGACTCGGACGGGGCCGGGCCGGGGATGACACCGGCGCGGCCGGGGTCGCGTCCGTCAGGCCGTCGTCGACCGGCCCCCGCGCCGGTGCCTCGAGGAGGTGGGGACCCCGTGCAGGGGAGACTGCGCCCCGTGGTGGGTGCCCCTCCGTCCCGGGCAGGCCGGGAGGCCGCCCGGCCGATTGCGGGCCGTCGTCGCCGCCAAATTTCTCGTCGTCAAAATTGATGATCGTTGTGGCAGGTGACGCCACTGTCAGATAGCGTGCCGCCGAACAGAGGGGATGCCCGCCTCGCGGGGTGGGCCGAGGGGTACGGGGGAACGGCGGAACGCAGGGGCGACATGGCTTTTCATCTCGCCGCGCTGCGCGTCCCATAGAAGGCGGAGACTCATGAGGGACCGAGTAGCAGTGCTCCTGTCCGGCTGGCGTCGAAGCGGACGACACATCGTGCGATGGGGGACGGCGCTCGTCCTCATGACGGGCGTGGCGGGGACCGCCGTCCTGACGCTCACCGAGGCACCGGCCTCCGCCACGCCGCCCGCACCCACGTGGGCCACGGGCCAGTACTTCGCCGCCATCCAGAACCAGCCGTTCTGCGACGACGTCTCGATCTCCAACACCGCCGCCCTCCCCCTCACGAGCATCACGGTGGGGGCCACGCCGTCGGGCATCACCAACTACAAGATCCAGGACGTCGACCTGACCACGGGCACGGCCCAGGTGTGCGGGACCGACACCAACACACCGGTGAGCTCGGGAACGCCCCCGACGCTCGCCCCCGTGGCCACCAATGCCGGCGGCAGTGCCACCGACAACATCCCCATCGGCGTCTACGGCTCGTGCAGCTGGACCTCGGGCTCGGGCACGGTGAAGCTCTTCGACGCCAAGCAGGACCTCTACCAGACGGGGTCCCAGTCGTCGTTCGGTGCCGCCATCAGCAACGGCGAGACCCTCGGCTCCACCTCCAACTACGCCACCTGCACCGACGCCATGGTGGCCGAGAACGGGTCGGGGGAGTCCGGCGGTGAGGGCGACGCCTGGACCGTCAACACGGCCAACCCCCTCCCCACGCCCATCGACTCCAACCCGTCGGCCAACCAGGGTGACCTTGCCTCGTCGAACCTGTTCCTGAACTCGGGCGGCTGCTATGGCGCCGTCAACATCCTGAGCAGCTACAGCTACACCAACTTCGGGTCCGGGACCTCGCTCACCACCCCCTCGCCATGGGTCAACGGCGGGGAGTGCAAGTACGGGTCCCTGGGCGACAACGAGGCCGGGGGCAACACCGACTCCTTCGCCACCTGCCCGCCCACGCAGGCCGACGTGAACGCCGGCCTGGTGTCGTGCACGATCATCGCCTCGTCGGGCAACAACTTCAACGGCTCCATCAACTACAGCACCGACGACCTCTTCTACACCGGCCAGCCCGTTCCCCAGACCTCGACCGCCACCTTGTCGACACCGGGCACCGCCGCCGGCGACACCGTGACGGTGACCGGGGGCAGCAACTGGTGGGGATCCTCCGAGGGGGCGCCCAACACCGGCCCCTACGGCGACGACCAGAACGGGGACGGGAGCTTCTACCAGGTGAGCGCCCCGAGCGTCTACATCGGGACCACCCGGTCCAGCGCCGTGCCCGTCGACGACTCCACCGTCGCCATCTCGCCCGTCACCTACGCCTGCACCGGGGCCGAGAGCAGCACCGTCGGGCCCAATCCCTGCACGTTCACGGCGGGGTCCCCGAGCGGGTCCTTCCAGGTGCCCCCGGGGCTGAGCCCGGGTGTCTACAACGTCTACATCGACGAGTCGAACACCACGCCCCTGCCCGGCAACGGCCCCAACGACACCTTCCAGACCACCCGGGGCACGAGCCTGGGGACGGTCGAGTCGGCCTCGCAGCTCGTGGTGGGCACGGCACCCGGCATCACCTCGGCCGCCAGCACCACCTTCACGGCGGGCTCGCCGGGGAGCTTCACCGTGACCACCTCGGGCTCCCCCGCCCCGGCCCTGACCGAGAGCGGCTCCTTGCCGAGCGGGGTCACCTTCACCGACAACGGTGACGGCACCGGCACCCTGGCCGGTACGCCGGCGGCGGGCACCGGGGGCACGTACCAGTTCACCATCGGCGCCGCCAACGAGGTGAGCCCGGACGCCAGCCAGACCTTCACGCTGACGGTGGACCAGGCCCCGTCCATCACCTCGGCCGACGCCGCCACCTTCATCGTGGGCTCGGCCGGCTCCTTCACCATGACCACCACCGGGGTGCCCACCGCGGCGCTGTCGGAGTCGGGGGTCCTCCCCTCGGGCGTGGGCTTCGTGGACAACGGCAACGGGACGGGCACCCTGTCGGGCACGCCGGCGGCGGGCACGAGCGGGAGCTACGAGGTGACCCTGGGCGCGTCCAACGGGGTGAGCCCGGACGCCGCCCAGAACTTCACCCTCACCGTGGACGTCTCGCCCACCATCACCTCCTCGCCCACCACCACCTTCACGGCGGGATCGCCCGGCTCGTTCCTCGTCACCACGACGGGGAACCCCAACGCCGCTCTGACCGAGAGCGGCTCCTTGCCGAGCGGGGTCACCTTCGCCGACAACGGTGACGGCACCGGCACCCTGGCCGGCACCCCGGCGCCGGGCACGGGGGGCAGCTACCCCGTCTCCATCACCGCCGCCAACGGCGTGAGCCCCAACGACACCCAGTCCTTCACCCTGGTCGTGGACCAGGCCCCGGCCGTCACCTCGGCCGCCGCCACCACCTTCGACGAGGGCGCCTCGGGCTCCTTCACCGTCACCACCTCCGGCGTGCCCACGGCGGCGCTCTCGGAGTCGGGCGCCCTGCCTGAGGGCGTGACCTTCGCCGACAACGGCAACGGCACCGCCACCCTGTCGGGAACCCCGGCGGCGGGAACGAGGGGCTCGTACGTCATCGGGATCGACGCCTCCAACGGGGTGAGCCCGGACGGCACCCAGTCCTTCACCCTGACCGTGGACGCCGCACCCGGGATCACCTCGGCCGCCACCACCACCTTCACGGCCGGATCGGCCGGCAGCTTCACCGTCACGACCGCGGGCAACCCTGCACCCGTCCTGAGCAAGACCGGCGTCCTGCCGAGCGGGGTGACCTTCACCGACAACGGTGACGGCACCGCCACCCTGGCCGGCACCCCGGCGGCGGGGACGGGGGGCTCGTACCAGTTCACGATCAAGGCCGCCAACGGGGTCAGCCCCAACGCCACGCAGTCCTTCACCCTGGTGGTCGACCAGGCACCGGCCATCACCTCGACGGCCAGCACCACCTTCACCGAGGGTGTGACGAGCAGCTTCAAGGTCCTCACCACCGGCAACCCCGCCCCGGGCCTGACCGAGAGCGGGACCCTGCCGAACGGGGTGACCTTCACCGACAACGGGAACGGCACCGCCAGCCTGGCCGGCGACCCGGCCCAGGGCGGCACCTTCCCCATCACCATCACCGCCGACAACGGGGTGGGCTCGTCGGCCGACCAGAGCTTCACCCTCACCGTGACGTCCACGTCGGCGGCGCCTGCCATCACCTCGGCCTCGAGCGAGACCGTCACCGAGGGGGCGGCCACCAGCTTCACGGTGACCTCGACCGGCACGCCCACGCCCGACCTGACCGAGACGGGCGCGCTCCCGAGCGGGATCGCCTTCACCGACAACGGTGACGGCACGGCGAGCCTGGCCGGAACAGCCACCTCCAACGGCACCTACCCCATCACCATCACGGCCAGCAACGGGGTGAATCCCGCCGCCAGCCAGTCCTTCACCCTCACCGTGATCGAGGCGCCGGCCATCACATCGGCCTCGAGCACGAGCTTCCTCCAGGGCTCGGCGGGGAGCTTCACCGTCACCTCGGTCGGCTACCCCATCCCGGCCTTCACCAAGAGCGGGACGCTCCCCACCGGCGTGACCTTCACCGACAACGGTGACGGGACCGCCACCCTGTCCGGCACCCCGGCGGCGGGGACCACCGGGTCCTACCCCATCACCATCAAGGCCGCCAACGGCATCAACCCCGGTGCCAGCCAGAGCTTCACCCTGGCCGTGGACCAGGTGCCGGCCATCACCTCGGCCGCGTCGACCACGTTCACCACCGGGTCGTCGAGCACCTTCACGGTGACATCGACCGGGTTCCCGACGCCGACGGTGTCGGAGTCCGGGACCCTGCCCTCGGGCGTCAGCTTCGTGGCCCACACCAACGGGACGGCCAGCCTCACCGGGACCCCGGCGGCCGGCTCGGGCGGGGTGTACGCCGTCTCCATCACGGCCAGCAACGGGGTGAGCCCGGACGCCACCCAGAGCCTGGTGCTCACGGTGGACGCCGCTCCGGCCATCACCTCGGCCGCCTCGACCACCTTCGTGGTGGGGTCGGCGGGGACCTTCACCGTGACCTCGACGGCCTACCCCACGGCGGCCATGTCGGAGTCCGGGGCCCTCCCGGGCGGCGTGAGCTTCGTCGACAACGGGGACGGGACGGCCACGCTGGCCGGGACGTCCACGGCACGGGGCTCGTACCCGATCACGGTGACGGCCGCCAACGGCGTGGGGCGCAACGCCACCCAGAGCTTCACCCTGGTGGTCGACCAGGCGCCCTCCATCACCTCGGGGAGCTCGGTCGGCTTCACGGTCGGCTCCGCCGGCACCTTCACGGTGACGACCTCGGGCCGCCCCGTGGCCGCCCTGACCGAGACCGGCGCCCTCCCGAGCGGGGTCACCTTCACCGACAACGGCAACGGGACCGCCAACCTCGAGGGGACCCCGGCGGCGGCGACGGGCGGCTCCTACCCGATCACCATCACCGCCACCAACGGGGTCAGCCCCGCCGCCAGCCAGAGCTTCACGCTCACGGTGGGCCAGGCCCCGGCCGTCACCTCGGCCTCCGAGGCCGCCTTCGGGGTGCAGAGCGCCGGCACGTTCACCGTCCGGACCACGGGCTACCCCACAGCGGCGCTGTCGGCCACGGGGTCCCTCCCGAGCGGGGTCACCTTCACCGACAACGGCAACGGCACGGCCACCCTGGCGGGGACGCCGGCGGCGGGCACGGGCGGGTCGTATCCCCTCACCATCGCGGCCACCAACGGGGTCAGCCCCAACGCCAGCCAGAGCTTCACCCTGGTGGTGGGGACGGCCCCCGCCATCACCTCGGCCGACGCCGTGACCGCTCCGCTCGGGAGCCCCATGACCTTCCACGTCACGGCCACGGGCGACCCAACCCCGACCATCACGGCGTCGGGCGTGCTCCCCAAGGGCGTCACCTTCTCGGCCGGGACCCTCTCGGGCACGCCCAAGCAGGCCGGGGCCTTCGAGATCGGCCTGGTGGCCAGCAACGGGGTGAGCCCCTCCGCCGTCCAGGACTTCAGCCTGACGGTGAGCGGGCTCAAGGTCACCACGACCTCGCTGCCCGGCGGCTACCCGGGAGGCAGCTACAGCAAGCAGCTCACGGCCTCGGGCGGCATCACGCCCCTCAAGTGGACCAAGTCGGGCGCCCTGCCCAAGGGGCTCAAGCTGAGCAAGTCGGGCCTGCTGTCGGGCGTGCTGAGCGGCCGGGTGGCGGCCGGGACCTACACGGTGTCGGTGAAGGTCTCCGACGCCAGCAAGCCCAAGCAGACGGTGACGGCCACGTTCCACCTGACGGTGACGGTGAACTGAGCCACCGGGGACGGACGGCGAGGCGGAGATCGAGTGAGGACGACGGAGCGGGCGATGCGGACGCAGCACGGTGGCGGGACTGAGGGAGGCGGGTCGATGAGCGGACTCGGGAGCGGGGCACGTCGGGGGATGCGGCTGGCGCGACTGGCGGCGGCGGCCGCCCTGTGCGGCGGCGTGGTGTCGGTGGTGGCGGCGGGTTCGCCCGCGGCCGAGGCCTTCTCGCCCACACCGCAGTGGTTCACCACGGGCGGCACCTCGGTGAGCAGCCTGGCCTGCGGCACCTGGTACTACGCCACCATGGGGGCCCAGACCGGGGGCGGCAGCGCCTCCGTCACCATCGTGGGCGGGGGGGGCGGCGGCGGGGGGAGCAGCTCCAGCTCGTCCCTGGGCAACCCGGCCAACACCGGTGCGGGGGGCCAGGGCGGCACGGTCACGGCCACCTTCACCGTGCCCGCCGGTGAGAGCATCGCCACCATCATCGGCTGCGGCGGCGGTGGTGGCGCCGTCCACTCCTCGGGCTCCAGCGCCACCGGGGGCGCGGCCGGGTCCGGCTATGCCGCCGGAGGCGCAGGCGGCAACTGGAACGCCTCCGGGGCCAACCAGTCCGGCGGCGGCGGGGGCGGCGGCTCCACCACGGTGTGCGTGTACGGCTCCGCCTCGACCCCGTGCGGCACCCTGCTCGCCATCGCCGGGGGCGGCGGCGGAGCCGGCGCCGCCGGCTGCCTGGGCAACGGGGGCAACGGCGGCAACGGCAACGCCGGGGCCACCACGGGGACGGCCTCGAACTCCGAGCCGAACACGGCGGCGCCGGGCGGCTCGGCCAACGGCCAGGGCTTCGGCGGGGGCGGCGGCGGCTCGGACTCCGACAAGCAGACCAGCGGCGGCGGGGGCGGCGGCGGGGTGGGCGCGGCGGGCAGCACGACGGGGACCACGGCCACCTCCGGCGGCGGTGGCGCCGCCAACAGCACCGGGGGCGCGGCCGGCACCAAGATCGGCAGCGCCAGCGGCACGGTGACCGGCAACGTGGGGAACGGCCCCAACGCCTCGGGCACGGGCGGGGCGGGCAACGTCGACACCTCCGACACCCAGCACCCCGGCGGCGGCGGCGGGGGCGGCGGGTACTACGGCGGTGGCAGCGGGGCCTCCAACGGCTGCACCCTCACCCCCGAGCTCGGGGCGGGCGGCGGCGGGGCGGGGTCCTCGTGGGTCTCGACCGCCTTCCTCACCAGTTTCGTCAACGGGAGCAACCCCGCCTTCACGGCCGGGACCACCACGAGCTCGACGGCGTGCGGCGAGTCGGCTTCGCAGGGCACCTCGGGGGCGACCACCGGCGTGGGGGGCTCGGGCGCCAGCTCGAGCTCCACCGTCGAGGGCGGCTGGGCCGGATGCCCGGGCAACACCGGCCTGACCTGGACCGCCCTCCCCGGCGCGCCGAGGAGCGTGTCGGGCACGGGTGGCAACGGGTCGATCGTGGCCAGCTGGACCGCCCCGGCCGATTCCGGCACGGCTTCGATCTCGGGCTACACGGTGTCGGCCACCCCGGTGCCGAGCGGCACCACGATCAGCCAGACCTTCAACTCGACCGCCACCACCGAGACCCTCTCCGGGCTCACCAACGGCACGTCCTACGACGTGTCGGTCCAGGCCATCACCTCGGTGGGCACGGGCCCGGCGGCGAGCGCCACGAACAACCCGGTCGAGGCCGGGCAGGCCCCGGCCATCACCTCGGCCAGCAACACCACCTTCACGGCCGGGTCGGCCGGGACCTTCACGGTGACCACCACCGGCGCCCCCACGCCGGCCCTGAGCGAGTCCGGCAGCCTGCCGAGCGGCGTGGGCTTCGTCGACAACGGCGACGGCACGGCCACCCTCTCGGGCACCCCGGCGCCCGGGACGGGCGGCACCTACGGCATCACCATCACCGCCGCCAACGGGATCGGCTCCAATGCGAGCCAGAGCTTCTCGCTGGCCGTGGACCAGGCCCCGGCCATCACCTCGGGCTCCTCTGCCACGTTCGTGGTGGGATCGGCGGGCACCTTCTCCGTGACATCCACTGGCTTCCCCACCGCGGCGTTCTCGGAGTCGGGGGTGCTGCCGAGCGGTGTGGGCTTCGTCGACAACGGCAACGGCACGGCCACCCTGTCGGGCACCCCGGCCGGGGGCACGGGCGGCACCTACGGCATCACCATCGGGGCCTCCAACGGCGTCAGTCCCAACGCCAGCCAGAGCTTCACCTTGCAGGTCGACGCCGCCCCCACCATCGTCTCGGCCGCCACCACCACCTTCACCGAGGGTGCGGGGGGCACGTTCACGGTGGTCTCCTCCGGCGTCCCCACCGCGGCGCTGAGCGAGACGGGGTCTCTCCCGTCGGGGCTCACCTTCGCCGACAACGGTGACGGGACCGGCACCCTGTCCGGCACCCCGGCGACGGGAAGCCAGGGCACCTACGACCTGACCTTCACGGCCAGCAACGGGGTCAGCCCCGACGCCAGCCAGAGCTTCACCCTGACCGTGGACGGGCCGCCCTCGATCACCTCGGTCGACAGCACCACCTTCACGGTGGGCGCGCCCGGCACCTTCGAGGTGACCACCCAGGCCACCCCGACGGCCTCGTTGAGCGAGACCGGCACGCTCCCGAGCGGGGTGGGCTTCAGCGACAACGGTGACGGCACCGCCACCCTGTCCGGCACCCCGGCAGCAGGGTCGGACGGCGTCTACAGCTTCACCGTCAGCGCCTCCAACGGCATCAGCCCCGACGCCAGCCAGACCTTCACCCTCACCGTCGACACCGCCCCGACCATCACCTCGGGGGCCGCCACCACCTTCGTCGAGGGGGCGGCGGGGACCTTCACGGTGACCTCCCACGGCGTGCCCACGGCGGCGCTGACCGAGACGGGGTCGCTCCCCTCGGGGGTGACCTTCACCGACAACGGTGACGGCACGGCCACCCTGGCCGGGACCCCGGCAGCGGGTACCAACGGCGTCTACGCCATCACCATCACCGCCTCCAACGGGGTGAGCCCCGACGCCAGCCAGAGCTTCACCCTCACGGTGCAGGGCCCACCCAGCATCACCTCGGGCACGAGCGCCACCTTCGACGAGGGCCACCTCGGGGTCTTCACGGTGACCACCACCGGCGTGCCCGCCCCGGCCCTGACCGAGACGGGGGCCCTGCCCTCGGGGGTGACCTTCACCGACAACGGCGACGGCACGGCCAGCCTGGTCGGTGCCCCGGCGGCGGGGAGCGCCGGGACCTACCCCCTCACCATCACCGCCTCCAACGGGGTCAGCCCCGACGCCAGCCAGAGCTTCACCCTCACGGTGGACGCCGCCCCGGCCATCACCTCGGGCTCCTCGGCCACCTTCACCGAGGGGGAGGCGGGGAGCTTCACGGTGACGTCCACCGGGACGCCCACGCCGGCGCTGACCGAGACGGGGTCACTGCCGTCGGGGGTCACCTTCACCGACAACGGTGACGGGACGGCCACGCTGGCCGGCACCCCGGCGATGGGCTCCAACGGCACCTACACCATCGGCATCACCGCCTCCAACGGCGTCACCCCTGACGCCACCCAGACGGTGGCGCTGACGGTGGACGCCTCGCTGGCCATCACCTCGGCCCCCTCGGCCACCTTCACCGAGGGCCATCCCGGGACGTTCACGGTGACCACGAGCGGCGCTCCGGTGCCCACCCTGGCCGAGAGCGGCTCCCTGCCCGGCGGGGTGAGCTTCACCGACAACGGCAACGGCACCGCCACCCTGGCGGGCCGTCCCACGACGGGGTCCAACGGCGTCTACGCCCTCACCATCACCGCCGACAACGGGGTCGGCCCGGACGCCACCCAGAGCTTCACCCTGACCGTGGACGCCGCCCCGGTCATCACCTCGGCGGCCGCCACCGCCTTCACGGTGGGCCAGGCCGGCACCTTCACGGTGACGGCCACGGGGAGGCCCACGCCGGCGCTGACCGAGACGGGGACCCTGCCCTCGGGGGTCACCTTCACCGACAACGGTGACGGCACGGCCACCCTGGCCGGCACCCCGGCGGCGGGGACGACGGGCTCCTACGCCCTCACCCTCACCGCCACCAACGGGGTGAACCCGCACGCCGCCCAGGCCTTCATCCTGTCGGTGAACGGCCCTCCCGCCATCACGAGCGGCGACAGCGTGACCTTCGCCGCCGGGTTCGACGGGAGCTTCACGGTGACGGCCACGGGGCCGCCCACGCCGGCGCTGACCGAGACGGGGTCGCTGCCCTCTGGGGTCACCTTCACCGACAACGGTGACGGCACGGCCACCCTGGCCGGGACGCCGACGGGCGGGACCCAGGGCGTGTACACCCTCAGCATCACCGCCGCCAACGGGGTGAGCCCGGACGCCACCCAGAGCTTCACCCTGACCGTCAGCACCGCCCCGGTGTTCACCTCGGCCGCCGCCGACACCTTCTACCTGCACGCCTCGGGCAGCTTCACGCCCACGGCCACGGGCAGCCCGACGCCGACCATCTCCGAGCTGGGCACCCTGCCGGCGGGGGTGACCTTCGCCCACGGCGTCCTGGCCGGCACCCCCACGGTGCGGGGCACCTACGCCGTGCTGTTCACGGCCAGCAACGGGGTGAGCGGGCAGGTGACCCAGAACTTCACCCTGACCGTGGCGGGCCTCACCATCTCCACCCCCACGACGCTCACGCCCGGCACGGCGGGCAAGGGCTACACCCTGCAGTTCGCGGCCAAGGGCGGGCAGACGCCGCTCAAGTGGGGCAAGGTGGGGCACCTGCCCAAGGGCCTCAAGCTGTCCAAGGCGGGCCTGCTCAGCGGCACGATCAGCTCCAGCGTGCCGGCCGGGACCTACACGGTGACGGTGAAGGTGCAGGACTCGACCCGGAAGGCCAAGCAGAAGGTGACGGGCACCTTCAAGCTCACCATTGCCGGGTAGCCGGGCACGACCCGGGCCGACAAACACCACGGCGGTGCCGTGCCGCCATAGATTTCCCGGCGTGCAGGTCCTGCCGGTGCGGCGTCACGCCGCCGTCGTGGTGCTCGGGGCCCTCTGCGCCGTCGCCTCGGCCTGCTCGGGCGGAGGTCCTTCCGCCACGCCGACGACGCTCCCCCCGGGGGTGGCGGTGCTCGGCGCCTCCTACGGGACGTGGCTGCGGGGGCACCCGGCGGTCCAAGCCGGGGGGCAGTCCGGCTACGGCACGGCGGTGCGCCTCGACGGCACCACGGTGCCCGAGTTCACCGACGTCCGTCGCCAGGGCGGGAGGGTGGTGGCGCTGCACATGACCCTCCCGGCCGGCTCCCTGGAGCGGGCCGAGCGCCTGGTGCGGGCCCAGCTGCCCACCGACGCCCTGCAGACGGCATCGTGGCGGGGCGACTTCGCCTCCGCCGACGGCCACTGCGAGTTCGTGAACTACCAGAGCGCCAGCCTGGCCCGGCACCTGGGCGTCGCCGCCCCCACGGGCTCGACGGCCGACATCGGCACGTCGCTCTACGAGCGCACCGCCCACGGGCGGGGCTCGCCCTCCATCGCCACGGTGAATTCGGCCGACCTGAGCACCACCCCGGCCGGACCGTCCCAGTCCTGCTGAGAGCGGCCCACCGCCGCCCCCGCAGGCGGACGGCGTGGGGACCCCCCCCGACCGGAAGCCCGTGCCCCGCGGGCCGGGTTGCGGGTGGAGCGCCTGGTCTCGGGAGAGGGCCGACGCGCTCTGGGTTCGAGTTCGCCGTTCACGGTCGGGTGCCGGGCCTGACGGAAGCGGCGCAGCGCCCGCCGCCGTGGCGGCGTCGACCACCCCGGTGACCTCGTCCGCCCGCCGGTGCGCCCGTCCGTCCCGTCGACCCCGGGGACGTCGTGGTGGGGGTGGCCGCGGGAGCCGCCCCCCGCTCGCCTCCACCATGAACACCGCCGCCAGGGCCGAGGCGCACCCCGGCGCCGCCGACATGGCGCTCGACCGTGGGGGCATCGCACCCCCCTCGAACCCCGACCCTCCCCGGACCGCCCGGAGCGGTCTCCGGCCCTCTGCCACAATGCAGCCATGACCCTCATCGCCCGCTTCTCCGTCGACGAGGCCCGCCCCGGGGCGGTCACCGGTCTCGATGCCGAGTGGCTCTCGCTCATGGTGTTCTCGAAGACCTTCACCACCGGGATCGTGGGCAGTGCCACCACGGTGTTCCTGTCGGCGGGCACCGAGGAGGGCAGCCGCTCCTACGTGGCCAGCGAGCGCATCACGGGCCGGACAGAAGGGGGTGCCCAGGGGGAGGTCACCGTGCAGCACGGTGGCCTCGAATCCGATCCGGACACGTGGCTCGGCCACATCGTGCCCCACACCGGCACGGGCGGCTTTGCCGGCTGGTCGGGATCGGCCCGCATCCGGCACGACGCCGAGGGGGCCTACTTCGCCATCGACCTCGACCCCCAGGTCTAGGTGCTGGCGCCCCCGGGCGGGGGTGGGTCCGGCTAGTCCGAGGCGATGGCTGCGAGGACGTCGAGCCTGGCGGCGCGGCGCGCCGGCCACCACGCCGCCCCCAGCCCCAGGAACCCGGCGATCACCAGGAACAGCACCAGGAGCCCGACCGGCACGCCGATGTCGCTGATGCCCTGCTGGGCCAGGGAGTGTGCGAAGGCCACCCCGAGCAGCGTCCCCACCACGATGCCCACGATGGCCCCGAACACGGCGATGATCACGGACTCGGCCCTGATCATGGCCCGCACCTGGCGCCGCACCATGCCCACGGCCCGCAGGAGGCCGATCTCGTGGGTGCGCTCGAAGACCGACAGCAGGAGCGTGTTCACGATGCCGATGAGCGCGATCAGGATGGCCAGGAGGAGCAGGACGAGGACCAGGCCGAGGAGCTGGTTGACCTGCTGCTGCTGGGTCTTGATGAACTCGGCCCGGGTCTGGATCTTCAGGTTGGGGTAGGCGCGCAGGCCGGCCTCCACCGCCGCCTTGGCCGCCGCTCCGGAGCCGGTGGTGGTCTGGAGCACGACGGCGACCGGTAGGGGGTTGTCGAAGTGCGCCAGGAAGAAGCCGTCGCCGACGAGGTAGCTCCCGAGGAGGGAGTTGGTCTTGAAGATCCCGCCCACGCGCATGGTGGTGTCTCCCGTCTGGGCGAACTTGACGGGGATGGTGGAGCCGACCGAGAGGTGATTGTTGCGGGCCGTGGTGTCGTCCACGAGGAGGTCCCCCGACGCCAGCGCCGGGGCCCCCGACCCGGACTCGACCCGCAGGATCACGGTCTGGGCCAGGTTCCGGGTGGCGATGGCGGTCAGGCCCTGGACGCCGCCCTCGGCCTGGAACTGGCCGGTGTAGACGGTGTTCACGGCGCTGACCCCGGGGATGCGCGCCGCCGTGGCCCCGACCGAGTTGGAGAATGCCCCGGCGCCGTTGCTCGAGCTGGTGATGATGAAGTTGCCGTCGATGGTGTCGTCGACGCTGGCCGTGGCCGACTTCGACACCGAGGAGAAGAAGACGGTCATGGTGGAGACCACGGCCAGCCCCACCATCAGGGCCGAAGCCGTCTGCGCCGTCCGGCGGGGGCTGCGCATGGAGTTCTCGCGCCCGAGGCGCCCGGAGATGCCGAACGCGGCCGCCAGGGGCCGTCCCAGTGCCGACGACAGGGGCCGGGCCACGAGCGGCGCCAGCATGGCCACGCCCACGAAGATGGCCACGGCCCCCACACCCACGAACTGGATGGCCGGCTTGGACAGCCCGACCGCCAGGGCAACCACCCCCACGGCGGCCACCACGGTGCCGACGGTGACCCGCCGCCGGGACGACACGCCCACCTCGGCCTGAACCTCGGCGATGGCGGCCACCGGAGGGATGCGCACGGCGCGCCGGGCCGGGCTCACCGCCGACACGACGGTCACCCCGACCCCCACCAGCAGGGAGACGATGACGGTGCGGGGGGCGAAGACGAGCGGGCCCGAGGGGAGGCTGATGCCGAACCCCTTGAGGAGCGCCCTGAGGCCGAGCGCCGTGAGCACGCCGAGCCCGAGGCCCGTGAGCGAGGCGGCCAGGCCGAGGAGGAACGCCTCGCCCAGCACGGCCCGGAAGACCTGGCGGCGGCTGGCCCCGACGATGCGGAGGAGGGCGAGCTCGCGGGTGCGCTGGCCCACGATGATCGAGAAGGTGTTGAAGATGGTGAAGGCCCCCACGAAGAGGGCGATGAAGGCGAAGACCAGCAGGGCGGTGGAGAAGAACCCCAGGGCCTGGTTGATGGCGCTCGTGGCCTGGTTGGCCACGGTCTGACCGGTGACGACCTGGACGCCCCGGGGGAGCACGGCGGCGATGGCCCGCTGCACCGTGGCCTTGTCGGCGCCGGGCTGGGTGAGGACGTCGATGGCGTTGTACTGCCCCACCTCCCCCAGGACCCGCTGTGCCGTGGGGAGGGAGAAGGCCGCCAGGGTGGCGCCGGCCAGGTTGTCGGCGGTGCCGAAGCGCACGAAGGCGCAGATGGTGAAGCGCTCGGTCGGTCCCGACAACAGCACCTCCACGGACTGGCCCAGGTGGAAGTGGTACTTCTGCGCCGTGGCCTCGTCCATGGCCACCTGGTGCGCCGTGGTGGGCGCCGTCCCCCGGACGATGCGCAGGGAGGAGAGCCTGGTGTTGGGGTCGAACGACACCCCCAGGGTGGGGGCGCCCCCCGTGGACACGGCCTTGCCGTCGGGGGCGACGAACTGGGCGTACCCCTGGACCACCCCGTGGGCGAACGCCACCCCGGGGACGCGGCCCACGGTCGCCGCCAGGGACTGGGGCACCGGCTTGCGGGCGGCGTTGGCCCCGGTGTTGCCGGCGAAGGCCGGCGCCCCCCGGACCTGGAAGTCCACGCTCTGGTAGACGTTGCCGAAGAGCGACGTGAAGGTGTTGTGCAGGGTGTCGGTGAGGACGAAGGTCCCCGAGACGAAGGTCACCCCCAGGACGATGGCGATGCCCGTCAGGAACAGGCGCAGCTTGTGGGCCAGGAGCCCCTTGATGGTGACGTTCCACATGTCAGGCGCCGAATTGCCTCATGTGCTCCAGGACGGTGTCGGGCGTGGGCGCCAGGAGCTCGTCCACCACCTTGCCGTCGGCCAGGAACACCACCCGGTCGGCGAAGGCCGCGCCCCGGGGATCGTGGGTCACCATGACCACGGACTGGCCGAGCTTGCGCACCGACTCCTTGAGGAACCCGAGCACCTCGGCCGAGGAGTTGGAGTCGAGGTTCCCGGTGGGCTCGTCGGCGAAGATCAGCTGGGGACGGCCGATGAGGGCCCGGGCGCACGCCGTGCGCTGCTGCTGGCCCCCCGACAGCTCGGTGGGGCGGTGGGAGAGTCGGTCGCGGATGTGCAGGGCGTCGACGAGGTAGTCGAACCAGGCTCGGTCCACGGGCTTGCCGGCCAGATCGGCGGGCAGGGTGATGTTCTCCTCGGCCGTGAGCGTGGGCACGAGGTTGAAGGACTGGAAGACGAACCCCACGCGGTCCCGGCGGAGCTGGGTGAGGGCGTTGTCGTCGAGCTGGCCGATCTCGAGCTCACCCACGTAGGTCCGCCCCGAGGTGGCGGTGTCGAGGCCGGCCATGCAGTGCATGAGCGTCGACTTGCCCGATCCCGACGGCCCCATCACGGCCGTGAACCGGCCCGGCTCGAAGGCGACGTTCACGCCGTCGAGGGCGCGCACGGTGGCGTCGCCCTTGCCGTAGGTCTTCACCAGGTCGACGGCCCGCGCCGCCATGGTGGGCGAGGCGGCGGGCGTGCCGGCGGGACTCGGGTCGGTACGGGTCATCGGAGACGCTCCACGGTGTTGGGACGACCGGATGCGGAGAACCCAGACTGGCACACGGGCCACAGCGGTCGTGCCACGGTGCGCCGCCCTCCCACCCGGTGCCGTGATGATTGCGCGCTCAAAGGGTGGTCGGCCCCGACCACCGTGTTCCGGGCCGTCCGAGGGGTGACATGGTGAGGTGGGCCACGACCTCGCGCACCGCCAGCCCGCGCACGGCGACGGGGATCCTCCCGCCGCCGCCAAGCGGGGTCATCGACCCCCGTCCGCCTCGCGCAGCCGGAAGACGGGGTGGCGGGCGGCGATGGCGTCGATCTCCTCGTCGCTCGAATCCGGGCCCACCCCCTCGAAGAACACACCGACCTCGAACTTCCACCGGGCCAGGTAGGCGCGCAGGACGTCGCGCCGCCCGGCCGGGGGGACCTCCTCGCCCACGTAGGAGCGCCGGCGCCGGCCCCGGACCAGGACCAGCCGGCCGCCGTCGGCCCGCACGTTGCGGACCCATTCGGCCTCGCCCCGGGGGGCCACCAGGTACCGCCCGCCGTCGAAGGCGAGGGGGTTGACCGGCGTGCGGCGGGCCACCCCGGTGCGCCGGCCCCGGTGCTCGAGGACCTCGGAGCCGAACAGGCTCAGCCCGGCCCGGGTCGAGGCCGACACGAGGGGGTTCATGACCCGGCGGGTGAACCAGTCGGGACGGCGGTAGTGCCGGGAGCCACCCGGGGCGGACGGGACGGGGTCGGCGGCGGGACGGGGCGTGGGCACTGGGTCCTCCTCGGGCGTTCGTTCCATGAACAGTGATCTTGAATGAGAACACTGTTCGTGTCAAGGGGCGGTGTACTGGTAAAGTGCCGTCATGTCCGCTCCGGCCAACGCCCGGGCCCGGGTCAGGGCCCAGCTGACCAGGGAGATCGTGGACGCGGCCCAACGGGAGCTGGCCGCCGTGGGGGCGGCCGGGCTGTCGCTGCGGGCCGTGGCCCGGCGCCTCGACATGGCCCCGTCCGCCCTCTACCGGTACTTCGAGAGTCGCGACGCCCTCCTCACGGCCCTCATCGTCGAGGCCTACGAGGCGGTGGGGGAGGCGGCCGAGCGGGCCGACGCCGGCGCCGGCCCGGTGCCGGAGCGGCGCTGGGAGGCCGTGGCCCGGGCCGTGCGGCGCTGGGGTCACGAACACCCCCACGAGTGGGCCCTGGTGTACGGCTCGCCCGTTCCCGGCTACCGGGCCCCCCAGGACACCGTGGCGGCGGCGCTGCGCATCACCGCCGTGGTGGCCGGCATCGTGGCCGACGCCGTTCCCCCCGGGTCGGCTGCCACGGGCCGCCTCCCGGCCGGACCGGCCGGGTTGGGCCCGGCGCTGGCCCCCGTGGCCGCCGTCCTGCTCCCGGGGCGACCGCCCGAGATCGTGGCCGGTGCGCTCATGGCCTGGACCCAGCTCATCGGCACGGTGAGCCTCGAGCTCTTCGGTCACTACGTGGGGGCCACCGAGGACTTCGCCCTCGTCTTCGACTACACCATGCAGTCCGTGGCCGCCGTGATCGGGCTCCCGACCACCTGACGCCGGGGAGGCCCGAGCGTCAGTCCCGGCCCCCCGGCCCTCCCCGGGCGCCGCCGGCGGGCGCCGCGAAGGGGAGTGCGCCGCGACAGCCCACGGCCCCGGAGGCCAGGCGGGCCATGACGAGCGGTCACCGGCCCGTCGTGCCCCGGGTGGTCAGCGGGGGTCGACGCCGGCCCGGTGGGGAGCGATGACCGTCTCGCCGTACTGCACCAGCGATTCCAGGGCGTGCTCCAGGGAGTCGCCCGGCACCCCCGTGTGGGCCCACGTCACGCCGAGGGCGGCCAGCCCCTCGAGCCCGGCGTGGTGGGCGTCGGGGTCGAAGTGTTCGGAACCCGGGGCGCCCCCGGCCCCGGTGCCGAACGAGACGTCGATGTCGGCCCGGTCGCGCCCCGCCTCGTCGACGAAGCGCCACAGCTCGTCGAGCATGACGGCCAGGTCCTCGACCGTCTCCAGCGGCGGGGTCTTGGTCGTCCGGGACATGCCGCGCGGGGCGGGGAACGGCGTCCAGCCGTCCCCGACCTCGGCCACGCGCCGGCGGGACCGGCGGCTGTTGCCACCGATCCACAGGGGAGGGAGCGGGGAGGGCCTGGGGTTGGCCTCGAGCCCGTGGGCGGAGATGCCCGTGCCCTCGTAGGTGAAGTCGTCGTCGCTCCACACCCCCCGCAGGACCTGCACCGCCTGGTCGAACAGGGCGTTGCGCTCGTCGAAGGCCACCCCCAGGGCCTTGTACTCACCGCGCAGGTAGCCAGTGGCCACGGCCAGGGTGAAGCGGCCCGCCGACAGCATGTCCAGGGTGGCCACCATCTTCGCCACGATGAGGGGATGGCGGTAGGGGAGCACCCCGAT
>DATJOV010000361.1:0-4917 GCA_035506735.1 Acidimicrobiales bacterium
GGGGGGAGCGGCGGGGACCGGGATCTCGAGGGTGGTCCCGGCCCGGACCATGTCGGGGTCGCTCAGGTGGTTGAGGGCGGCCAGGGCGGCCACGGTGGTGCCGTAGCGCGCCGCGATGGCGCTCAGGGTGTCGCCGGGACGGACCACGACGGTGGTGGTGGTGAAGCCGGCGTCGCGCTCGGACCCCGACGACGTCACCACGCCCCACGCCAGGCAGGCCACCACGACCACGGCCACCCCCGCCGTCCAGCGCGACCGGGTGGCCGGGCGGGGGTAGCGACGGCGATGGGCCGGCCGGCGCCGCCGCACGGCGTGGCGGGCGGGGACGGCGGGCTGCCGGTCGGTGCGCGCCACGTGGCGCGGTGCGCCGGGGGGGACCGGCCGGGTCCTGACCGCGGGGGCAGCGCCGACCCCTGTGCCCGCCGTGGCCATCGTTGACCCATCGGCGCCGGCGGCGCGCCGGTGAACCACGATTGCGCCAACGCCCGCCCACACCGGGCCCACCGTGGCCCCTCCCGGGCGCGGCGGTGGTGCCGTCGCGCCGGGCGCCGTGGCGCGCCCGCGCCGGCGGGCCCTAGCGCCTGCCCGGGCCGGGGGCGAGCTCCAGGAGCCAGTCGCGCACCAGGGCTGCCACCTCGCCGTCGCGGCGGCGCAACCCGTGGTCGCCGCCCTCGAGCCACGACAGCGTCACGGGGGCGGGGATGGCCGCCACCGCCGCCTCGAGCTCGGCCGGCGCGGCGAAGGCGTCGCGCGTGCCCGACACGAACAGGCACGGCACGTCGATGGCCCCGAAGTGGGCGGTGCGCAACTGCTCGGGCTTGCCCGGGGGATGGAGGGGATAGCTGACGAGGACCAGGGCGGCGGCGTCGAGGCCCTCGGCCACGGCCATCGAGCACATGCGCCCGCCCATGGAGCGTCCCCCCACCGCCACGCGCCGGGCGGCCACCCCCAGGGAGGCGGCCAGGGCCGCGGCCGCCTCGACCACGGCCGCCACCAGCACGGGGGGCCGGTCCGGGGCCCGCCGACCCGCCACCCGGTACGGGAAGTCCAGGCGCTCCACCCCCACCCCGGCCGTGGTCAGGGCGGCGTCGATGGCCACCAGGGCGGGCTGGTCGCGGTCCGCCCCGGCGCCGGGGGTGAGGAGCAGCCCGGCCACGCCCCGCCGGCGGGTCACGCCCGGGGGGTGACGGGGGCCGAGGACGCCGGCCTGCCCCGTCCCGGGGGTGGGACGGGGGCCGTGGGCGCCCGCCCGGCGGGGAGGGTCACGGTGAAGCGGGTGCCCTGGCCGCGGGCGCTCGTCACCCCGATGTCGCCTCCGTTGAGGGTGGCCAGTCGCCGCACGATGGCCAGGCCCAGACCCGTGCCGCTGTGCTTGGTGGTGAAGAACGGCTCGAAGATGCGCTCGAGGAGCTCGCCGTCGAAGCCGCACCCGTCGTCCTCCACGGTGATGGTCACGCCGTGGTCGCCCCGTGCCGCCGCGATCCGCACCGCCCCCCGCCCCTCCACGGCGTCGTAGGCGTTGCTGACCAGGTTGACCAGGATCTCGGCCAGCTGGCCCCGGTCGGTGACGAGGGCGGTGGCGCCGACCGCCACCGCCACGGTGACGTCGGGCGGGGCCGGCGTGGTCTCGAGCACCTCGGCCACCAGGTCGGCCACGGCCACGGGTTCCAGCATGGGGGCCCGGGGCCGCACGAAGGCCACCAGGTGGCTGATGATGGCGTTGGCCTTGTCCACCTCGCGCTCGGCCATGTCGAGGTGCTGCGCCACGTCGCGCCCGGAGTCCGGCCCCAGGGTGTGGCGGGCCAGGTAGAGGGCGTTGGCCACCACGCCGAGCGGGTTGCGAAGCTCGTGGGTGATCATCGACGCCATCTCCCCCACGGCGGCGAGGCGCTCGCGCTCCACCAGGGTGCGGGTGAGGGCGTCCACCGTGACGAAGGCCACGACCAGCGTCACCACGATGATGAACCAGAAGGCCAGGGCCGAGGCGTGGTCGGAGACGAGGGTCACGGCTCCCGAGGCCACCACGGCCAGGGCCACGGCGGCCAGGGCCCGCCGGCGTGCCATCCACATGGGCGAGGCGAATCCCACCCACACGTAGTAGGGCTCGAACAGCCCCACGTGGGTGCGAAGCGGGCAGCACAGCACGGCCAGGGTGATGAGGACGATGCTCCCGCCGATGGCGAGGTCCCCCGCGTAGGGGGGGAGCCGCCGCCGGGCCACCACCAGGCCGATGCCGGCGCACAGCACGACCACCATGAGCGCCCCCAGCAAGGCGGGGTGGGCGATGTCGGAGGGGTCGAGGAGCCAGACCGCGAGGACGCCGAGATCGCCGGCCAGGTACACGCCGGCCAGGAGCTCGCCGCGCCCGCTGTAGGTGCGGATGCGGGGGACGCCGCCGTGCCTGGTGGCGCGCCCTCGCCGCCTGTGTCGCAGTGCGCCGGTCCCCATGCCACCCGTCCGAGTCACCGAGCCGCCGCGCCGCCCCCGGTTCCGGAGACCGGCTCCGTAGGCAATCTACCCAGGGCACCTGGGGCGTGCCGTCATGGATGCGTAGTCTCGGGCGCCGTGGAGCGCCCCGGGACCCGACGCTCGGACCGGCCCGGCCCCACGTCGGGCACGGGGGAGCCGGCACCGGCGCACGGCGGTGGCGTGCGCCTCGGGCTCCTCGAGCCGGGCGACCGCGATCCGCTGTACCGGCTCTTCGACGACGTGGTGGCCAAGGGGGAGGGATTCCCCCACGCCCCGCCCCTCACGCCCGAGGCCTTCGCCGCCACCTGGGACGCCCCCGGCACCACCACGGTGGTGGCCCGCCTCGAGGGGGCGGCGCCCGCCCGGGACCCGACCGTGGTGGGCGCCTACTACCTGCGTCCCAATTTCGTGGGCCGGGCCGCCCACATCGCCAATGCCGGCTACGTCGTGGGCGCCCCCTGGCGCCGGCGGGGCATCGGCCGCGCCCTGCTCGAGGACTCCGTGGCCCGGGCCCCGGGTCTCGGGTTCGACGCCATCCAGTTCAACCTGGTCTTCGCCTCCAACCCGGCCCGCGCCCTGTACGCCGAGCTGGGGTGGCGCCAGATCGGGCGCGTCCCCGCCGCCGTCGAGGGCGAGGACGCCCTCATCTACTGGCGCGCCGTGGGGTGAGCCGGCCCGGCCTCGGGCCCGGCCCGGCGGAGCGGGCTACTGGAATGGCTACTGGGCCGGGCCGCTCACGAGCGTGATGGTGGCCGTGTGCGAGGCCCCGGACTCGTCCACCCAGCCGATCTGCACCTTGTCGCCGGGGTGGTGCCGGGACATGAGCGAGCGCAGCGAGGTGGGGGAGGAGACGGTCTGGCCCCCGAGCGAGGTGATGGTGTCGCCCGGCACCAGGCCGGCGTCGTCGGCCGGCGTCCCGGGCTGGACCTCCACCACCAGGGCGCCCGAACCGAGCTGGGGGGGCTCGACGTCCACACCGATCAGGGCGGCGGGGCCGATGTGGATGGTGCCGGAGGACTGTCCGGCCATCATCTGCTTGGCGATGGCGTCGGCTTCGTTGATGGGGATGGAGAAGCCCTCGCTCTGGCCCGACTGGAACTCGAAGCCGGTGGAGGCGGCGGTGTCCATGCCCACCACCAGGCCCTTGGCGTTCACCAGGGGACCGCCCGAGTCGCCCGGCTGCAGGGTGGCGTCGGTCTGGATGAGCCCGCTCAGCTGCTCGGTCGACTGGTCGGACTCGTCGGTGGCGGTGATGGACTGGTCGAGGGCGGTGATGGACCCGCCCGCCACGCTCGGGGTGCCCCCCACGCCCCCGGCGTTGCCGATGGCGGTGAGCGCCTGGCCTACGGACAGGGAGGAGGAGTTGCCCAGGTGCACGGTGCGGAGCCCCGAGGCCCCCTGGAGCTTGATCACGGCGACGTCGGCCGAGGCGTCGGTGCCCACCACGGTGGCCGAGTAGGTCTGCCCGTTGCCCACGTCGGTGACGGTGATGCTCGTGGCCCCGTCCACGACGTGGTTGTTGGTGAGCACGTAGCCCGACGAGGTGAGGACCATGCCGGTGCCGGCCGCCTCGCCGCTCTCGTAGCCCAGGCGGGTGGTGATGTCGACGACGCCGGGGTCCACCTTGGCCGCCACCGTGGCGGCGTCGGCGGGGAGGGAGGTGCTCGGGGAGTTGCCGGTGATCCCGGGCGTGCCCGAGTCGGACTGGCGTCCCACGGCCACGCCCACCGCCGCGATCACCGCCACGGCGGCGGCCACGGTGATGATGCGCAGGGGACGGTTCTGGACCGGACGGTGCGGCTGGTACCAGCCCGGAGGCGGGCCCCACGAGCCGGGTGGGGGACCCCACTGCCCCGGGGGCGGTCCCCACGGGCCGCCTGCCCACGGCCCGTAGGGGGCGCCGGGGTCGGTGGGAGCACCCGGGCCGCCGGGCCCGGGGGCGCCGGGGGGGCGCACCCACATGTCGGGCGGGGCCCCGGGAGCGGGGGTGTGGGGGGGGTAGCCACCCGGACCGGGGACCGCCCCGGGGTGGCCGGCCCCGGGGTGTCCGGCACCGGGGTGGCCGGCACCGGGGTGTCCGGCACCGGGCTGGCCGGCGCCGGGCTGGCCCGGGGGGATGGGCCCGGCTGGCTGGACCGGCTGGCCCGGGTACTGGGGGTAGCCGGGGTGGGGGGCGGACCACGGCGGTGGCGGGCTGAACGGGGGCCGGGACTCGGGGGGTGGGCCTCCGGCTGTGCCCTGGTCCGGCGGGGAGGGGGGGACGGCCTCGCCCCCGGCGGCGCCGGTGGGGGGCTCGGGGTCGGGGGTCGCAGCGTGGTCGGGGGTCTCGCTCATGGCCATCCTCCTCTCGGGGTTGGCTGCAGGTGTCGCAGTGCCTCGTCGTCTACGGACGAGTCAACCGGCGTTACCTGTGGGCGCGCTGTAGGCCCGCTTTCGACCCGATATGAC
>DATJOV010000362.1:0-12951 GCA_035506735.1 Acidimicrobiales bacterium
CCTTGTCCACCTTCTCGGCGGTGTCGGAGTAGAGCCGAGCACACAGGACCCTCGCCTTGGCGGGGGTGCAGTTGACGCGGGGAGCGGCCGGTCCGGTAGCCCAGACGTAGCCAGCCCGGTAGGCGACGGTCGTAGCTGCCGTGGTGCCACAGGCCGAGAGCAGGGCTGCCCCGGCTAGGAGCAGTGGGAGCCTTCGAGCCCACTCCCAGGGCGTCGTCACTCGCCTTCGGGCGCAGGATGATCGGGGCAGAGGTCTCGGCCGTCGGCGGCCCCATCGCTGGACCCACCACCGCATCACCACGCCGGGAGAGCGGGCGGCGTGGTCCCTGATCCGCTCTGACGGCAGTGCCACCTCTACCCCGCACTCATCGCAGGTGATGAGGTTCATGCCGCTGACGGTCATTCCGGGGCCTCAGCATCCTCCTTGGGCTCCTCGGCCTCCCGGTGGTGCTTCCCCGAGAGCCCGGCTGGGTCGACCTTCAGGGCGGCGGCCACGACGGCCTCGAACTCCTCCTCGGAGGGGTGCTGGAGGAGCTGATCGGAAGGCCGACGCCGAGTAGGCATCCGGCTAGGTTACGGGGTCGGCTCCCGCAACCCCCGTTGAATTCGGGGGCACGTTTCAGAGCAAGCACTTGCGTATTTCGGTCATTTCCGTGTAGTCCCCTCATCTCTCTGGGGAGCTGGGGGCTCTTCGTGCTTGCAGGGGCTAGCAGGGGGGGAGTACCTTCGTTCACCGAATCACATTCTGGCGGTCGACCTCTGCGACCAGCCAAGTGATCTGGATCACAAAGAGGACGGCGCACCGGCGGGAGCCCGTGCACTGTACCGGAGGAGGCTCACCGTGGCACTCATGTGGAACCGCTCGGTCGAGTGGGACGTGGACGACTGGCGCAAGGTCGCAGCCTGCCGGCACACCGAGCCGGACCTCTTCTTCCCCGTCGGCACCACCGGCCCCGCCATCGAGCAGATCGAGGCGGCCAAGCGCGTGTGCCGGGCGTGCGAGGCCATCGAACCCTGCCTCGAATTCGCCCTCGCCACCAACCAGGAGTCCGGGATCTGGGGCGGGACCTCCGAGGAGGAGCGGCGCAAGCTGCGCAAGGCGTGGCTGGCGGCGCGACGCCGGGCCTCCTAGCCCCCCGGACGGCGTCGCCACCCTTCCCCCGCCGCCGCACCCCCCCGTCACCCCCCGGGTGTCGAGCCGGCGGCGTCGACAGCACCCACCCCTCGGCCCCGGGCACCGCCCCGGGGCCGACACGCGTCCGGACCACCGCCCGCCCCGGCCCCGACGGCGCATTCCCACCGGACGCCCAACACCGCCCGCCCCTCCTCCGCATCGGGCCGGGGGACGTCGATACCTGGCGTCGGGAGGCGGACACCGCCGCCGGGGCCTGCCGGCGTCGGCCCGACACTCCCGGTGACGCGACCCCCGGTGAGAGGTGCGGGCATGGGCGAGGCGCGACGGGGACGGCGACCCACCAGCCGGTGGGTGGACCGCTCCATCCGCACCAAGGGCCTGGTGGTGATCGCCGTGCCCATCGCCATCCTGGTGGTGGTGCTCGGCACCACCTTCTGGTTCACCCACGTGGACGACCAGGCCCAGAACACCACCAGCCGGGCCCGCCAGGTGGTCGACGCCGCCACCACGGTGGAGAACAGCCTCCTCGACGAGCAGTCCGGAGTGAGCAGCTGGCTCCTCACCGGCGACCGCGTCTTTCTGAGCGACGCCGCCCGCAGCCACGGCGCCATCCCCGCACAGCTGGGGCAGCTGGTGGCCCTGTCGCTGGGGACGCCCGCCGCGGGCGAGGCCCGGGGCATCGACGCCGACGCCAACCGCCTGGTGTTCGACATGGCCAAGCTCCGGGCCCGGCCCCCCTCCCCCCTCCCGTCGGGGCCCACCCGGACCCTCCTGCAGCGGAGCCTGGCCGCCACGGTGCGGCTGCGCTCCGACGTGGCCGGCCTCACCCGCACCATGAACGGGGAGGTGGCGGCCCAGCGCTCGGCCATCCACACCTCGAGCGTGCTCCTCCCCTCCATCGCCATCGCCGCCGTGGTGCTGGCCCTGGCGGGCGGCATCCTCGTGTCGCTGCTGTTCACCAAGGGCGTGGTGACCCGCCTGCGACGGCTGGAGCGGGCCACGGTGGCGCTGGAGCGGGGCGAGGTGCCCACCCAGGTGCCGTCGGGGCGCGACGAGATCGGCCGCCTGTCGTCGCGCCTGCTCGACGCCAGCTCCCAGCTGCGCGAGCGGGAGGAGGAGCGCGACCGGGCCCGGGCCGAGCTCGACGACATCCTCACCGCCTCGCCCGTGGTGTCCCTGCGCTACGACGTGCCCGGGCGCCGGCTCTCGCACGCCAGCCCCAACATCGAACGGCTCCTCGGCATCCCGGCCGAGCTGGCCCTGGCCGATCTGGGCGCCGTGGTGGCCCGGTTCCACCCCGAGTCGGCGGCCCAGCTCGACGCCATGGTGGCCGGGGCGGGCGGAGGGGCCCAGCGGGGCGAGATCCTCCTGCGGTTCCGGCGCGACCCCGACAGCGAGGACTGGCGCCAGGCCGAGGCCGTCTACTCCGTCGACGCCGGGCCCGACGGGCAGCCCCGGGCCGTCGTGGCCTACCTCGTCGACGTCTCGGACCGGCACCTGGCCCAGCGGGCGGCCGAGGACCGGCGCCTGCTCCTCGAGTCCATCTTCCACGCCTCGCCCGACACCATCGTGGTGCGCGACATCGAGGGGCGCACCGTGCTGGCCGGCGCCGATCCCGCCGATCCCGCCGGTGCCGGCCGCCCCGGGGACCGGGGCGGCGGGGGGACCGACGACGAGGCCCGCTTCGGGACGGCGTCGGCGCAGGACCGGGCCGTGCTCGACGAGCTCATCGCCCGGTGCGTGGCCGGGGAGCGGGCCCCCACCCCGGTGGTGACGACGGGGCGCCTGCCCGACGGCGGCGTGCGCACGTACGAGACGCGGGCCCGCCCCGTCTTCGACCCGAGCGGGCACGTGACGGGGACGGTGACGGTGTCGCGCGACGTCACCGCCCGCGTCCATCTCGAGCAGTCGCTGCGGCGGGCCACGGCCGAGGCCGAGCGGGCCAGCGAGGCCAAGAGCGAGTTCCTGTCGCGCATGAGCCACGAGCTGCGGACCCCGCTCAACGCCATCCTCGGCTTCGCCCAGCTTCTCGAGCTGGACGAGCTCCCCCCCACCCAGGCGTCGAGCGTGGACCAGATCGAGCGGGCCGGCCACCACCTCCTCTCCCTCATCAACGAGGTCCTCGACATCGCCCGCATCGAGGCCGGCCACCTGGTCCTGTCGACCGAGTCCGTCGAGGTGGACGACGTCCTCGACGAGGTGACGACCCTGCTGTCCCCCGTGGCCGAGACGAACGGGATCGCCCTGTCAGTCGACGTGGACGGGGCCCGGTCCCTGCGGGTGGGCGCCGATCGCCAGCGGCTCCTCCAGGTCCTGCTCAACCTGGGGTCCAACGCCCTCAAGTACAACGGTCGGGGTGGGGCGGTGGCCTTCCGCACCGGGCCGGGGACGGAGGGGACGGTCCGCTTCGAGGTCCACGACACCGGGCCCGGGATCCCCCTCGAGCAGCAGGACGAGCTCTTCGTGCCCTTCTCCCGCCTCGGCGCCGAGCGCTCGGCCGTGGAGGGCACCGGCGTCGGGCTGGCCCTGTCCAAGCAGCTCGTCGAGGCCATGGGGGGCACCATCGGCGTCCACTCCAGGCCCGGGCACGGATCGACGTTCTGGGTCGAGCTCGACACCGTCGAGAACGTGGCGGCCGAGCCCGGCGCCCCCTCGTCGGAGCGCCCCGGACCGCCCCCCGTCCGGGCCCGGTCCGGCGTCGCCCCCCCCGCCGTGGCCGCTCCCCCCGGGACGGGGCGGCCCGGGCCGGCCCCGGCCCACAACGGCCACCACCGGCCCCCGGCCCGCAGCGCCGCCACGGATCGTGACGAGTCATCCGAGCCGTCGGGTGCGCAGGCCGGCGAGGGACCGCCGTCGGTGGTGGTGCTCCAGATCGAGGACAACCCGAGCAACGCCTCGCTGGTGGAGCAGATCCTGGCCAAGCGGCCCGGGGTGCGCCTGGTGTCGGCCGCCGAGGCCGCCTCGGGCCTCGAGCTGGCGCGCCGGCACCACCCTGACCTGGTCCTTCTGGACCTCCACCTCCCCGACCTGGCGGGGGACGTGCTCCTGCACCGGCTCAAGGCTGTGCCCGAACTGGCCGACACCAAAGTCGTCGTGGTGAGCGCTGATGCCACTCCCGGCCGCATCAGGGGAATGCTCGACCTCGGGGTCGAGGGGTACCTCACCAAGCCGGTGGACGTGGAGGCGCTGCTTCGACTCGTGGACCATGAGATCGGAGTCAGGCAGGGTGAACCTCGATGAGGGGGTGATGCGCGGCGCACAGGTCCTCGTCGTCGACGACGAGCCGGCCAACGTCGACCTCATCACCCGCATGCTCGAGCGCAACGGGTTCACCGGCGTCCGCGGCACGACCGACGCGCGCTGCTTCCGCTCGCTGTTCCTGGAGCAGCGACCCGACATCGTGCTCCTCGACCTGCACATGCCCCACCTCGACGGGCTGGAGCTGCTGCGCCAGGTCGACGAGCTGCGGGGGCCCGACGAGTACCTCCCCGTCCTCGTCCTCTCGGCCGACGCCACCAGCAAGGCCCGCATCGACGCCCTCAGCGCCGGGGCCGTGGACTTCCTCACCAAGCCCCTCGACGCCACCGAGGTCGGGCTGCGCGTCCTCAACTACCTCGAGGCCCGCCGCCTGCACGTGCGGCTCGAGGGGCACCGCCAGCGCCTGGACGAGATCGTGGAGTCGCGCACGGCCGAGCTGGAGCGGGCCCACTTCGCCACGCTGCGCCAGCTCAACCTGGTGAGCGAGTTCCGCGACGACGACACCAACGAGCACACCTGCAGGGTGGGCGGCGCCGCCGCCCGCCTGGCCCTGGCGGCGGGGGGCACCCTCGACTTCGCCGCCCTGGTCGAGCAGGCCGCCCCCCTGCACGACCTGGGCAAGGTGGGGGTCCCCGATGCCGTGCTGCTCAAGCCGGGGCGGCTCACCCCGGAGGAGTTCGAGGTGGTGCGGGCCCACCCCACCATCGGCGCCCAGATCATCGGCGACACCACCTCCGACGTCCTCAACCTGGCCCGGGTCATCGCCCAGACCCACCACGAGCGCTGGAACGGCGAGGGCTATCCGGCCGGGCTGCGGGGGGAGGACATCCCCCTGGCGGGCCGGGTGGTGGCGGTGTGCGACGTGTTCGACGCCCTCACCCACGAGCGGCCCTACAAGCCGGCCTGGGCCCCCGAGGCGGCCGTGGCCGAGCTGCGGGCCCAGCGCGCCGCGTTCTTCGACCCCGACCTGGTCGAGCTGTTCGTGGACGTGGTCCTGCCCGGGCTGCCCTGGGTGGCCGGAGGGGTGACCGGGGGCCCGGACCTGCGCCGGGACGTGCCGGGGCCGGCCGGAGGGGGCGGGGGCCGGGGCCAGAACCCGGTGGTCGGGGCCGGGCTGGGCAACAATGCTGCTGCGGTCGTGGGGGGCAGCACGGCCAACGGGACGATGGATGACCGGAGGGTAGGACCGTGACGATGACCGACGAGGAACACATGGTGCTCGTGGCCGAGGACGACTCGGCCAGCCGCACCGCCACCAGGCTCTTCCTCCAGCGGGTGGGCTACCGGGTGGGCGAGGCCGCCGACGGGCCCGGGACCCTGCGCGAGGCCAGCCTGGGCCGCTACGACCTGGTCCTGCTGGACCTGGGGCTGCCCGGCCTCGACGGCGACGAGGTCCTCACCCGGCTGCGGCGCGACAGCGCCCTCCCCGTCATCGTCCTCACGGGCCGGTCCGAGGAGGCCGAGCGGGTGCGGGTGCTCAACCTCGGTGCCGACGACTACGTGGTCAAGCCCTGCTCGCTCCCCGAGCTCGAGGCCCGCATCCGGGCCGTGCTGCGCCGGGGCCAGCCCGCCCCGGTCACGAACCGCATCGAACGCGACGGCCTCGTGGTCGACCGCGCCGCCCACCGCGTCGAGGTGGACGGGGCCGCCGTCGAGCTCACGCCCAAGGAGTTCGACCTCCTGGTCTTCCTGGCCACCACCCCGGACCAGGTCTTCACCCGCGAGGAGCTGCTCGAGCACGTGTGGGGCTCGACCCAGGAGTGGCAGGACCCCGCCACCGTGACCGAGCACGTCCGGCGCCTGCGCCTCAAGCTCGAGCCCGATCCGGCCTCGCCCCGCTGGCTCCACACCGTGCGCGGCATCGGCTACCGCTTCTCGGCCGGGGTGGACTGAACCGGAGCAGGCCGGGCCGGCGCCGCCGCCTCAGGGCAGGGGCGGCTCCGCGTCGGGGGGCTCGGCCACGGGGAGCTCGATGGTGACGAGGGTGCCGCCGTTGCTCTCCATGGTGATCGAGCCGTCGAGCTGGCTGGTGACGAGGTCCCGCACGATGGACAGGCCCAGGCTGGTGGTGTGGTCGATGTCGAAGCCCTCGGGAAGCCCGCACCCGTCGTCGCGCACCTGCAGGGTGAGCCGGCCCCCCACGTTGGAGAGCACCAGGTCCACGTGACCCACCGGCTCACCCGAGCCGGGCCCGTCGGCGGGGTGGCCGGGGTGGTCGTCCTCGGGCCCGAGCAGGGGGAAGGCGTGCTCCACGGCGTTCTGGAGCAGCTCGGCCAGTACCACCGCCAGCGGGGTGGCCACGTCGGCCCCCACCTCGCCCACGTCGCCGGTGACCACGATGGAGATGCGCTCCCCCGACACCACCGAGTCCTCGGCCATGCGCACCAGGGAGCCGACGATCTCGTCGAAGGGGACCTGGTCCCCCGGCTCGCGCGACAGGATCTCGTGCACCAGGGCGATGGAGCGGACCCGGCGCTCGGCCTCGCGCAGCGCCTCCCGGCCCCGGCCCGGATCGAGCCGCCGGGCCTGGAGCCGCAGCAGCGAGGAGATGGTCTGGAGGTTGTTCTTGACCCGGTGGTGCACCTCGCGGATCGCCGCGTCCTTGGAGAGCAGGAGGCGGTCGCGGCGGCGCAGGTCGGTCACGTCGCGCATGAGCACCATGGCCCCCGTGACCCGGCCCTGCTCCAGCAGCGGGGTGCAGTGCAGCAGCACGATGACGTCGGGGCGGCGCTCGACCTCCTCGATGACGGGGCAGGCGGTGTGCAGGGCCGAGTCCACCGCCGTGTCGTCGATGCCCACGTCCGACAGGCGCCTGCCCTCGACGTCGTCGTCGACGCCCATGCGGTGCAGGGCGCTCATGGCGTTGGGCGAGGCGAACTTGGCGATCCCCTCGGGGTCGACGAGCACGAGCCCGTCGCCCACGCGCGGGGCGTCCTCGGTGGTGGCCTCCTCCCCCGGGAAGGGGAACTCCCCGCTCGCCACCATGCCGGCCAGGCGGGTGTAGATGTTGCGGTAGGTGCGCTCCAGGCTCCCCCCCTTGCGCTCCTCGTGGGGGGCCACCCGCACCACCACGGCCACGGGGTCGCGCCCGAGGTGGCGCACCGGCACGCACTCGAGCAGGGCCGTGTCGGGGACGACGGGGACCTCGCCCGTCTCCCCCCGCTCGAGCGGACCGACGGGGAGGCGCAGGTGCACGGGCATGGGGATCTCGGCGAAGCCCGAGGCCATGGCCCCGGTGGCCAGGGTCTCGAGCACCACGGGCCAGTCGTCGCTCCCCACCACCTGGCCCACCAGGTCGGCCCGCAGCAGGGTGGCCCGGGTGAGGGGCCGGATCTGGCCCAGGACCACCAGCCGCCGTCCGGCCGTCCCCGCCACCGGCGCCACCAGGAGGAGGTCCGAGAACGACAGGTCCGAGAGGACCCCCCACGAGCCCAGGAGGCGCTGGAGATGGGCCAGGTTGACGGGGTCGAGGCCCGTGCTGGCGGCGGCGTGCTCGGCCGGGGTGGTCACGGCCGCACCGCCGGGGTCCGAGCCGCCACGTCCACGCCGCGCCGGCCCCGGTAGGCCCGCAGGGTGCGCACCCCGTGGGCCTCGAGGAGGCCGGCCAGCTCGGCGCTGCGGTCGGCCACGTCGGGGAGGTCGTGGGCGTCCGAGGCCGTGGTCAGGGGGATCCCGGCGGCGGCGAAGCGGGCCAGGAGGCCGGGTGCGGGGTAGGCCTCGGCCACCGGCTTGCGCCAGCCGGCCGAGGACACCTCGGCCGCCATGCCCGAGGCCCGGGCCGCCTCCACCAGCCGGTCCCAGCACTCCTCGGGGGCGACGGGCCGGTGGCCGGCCACCTTGACCAGGTCGGGATGGGCCAGCACGTCGCAGGCACCGGTGGCGGCCAGCTCCTCCATGGCCCGGGTGTAGTCCTCCCACACGGCGTCGACGTCCCGGGCCGACCACTGCCCCATCGACACCGGGTCGCCCAGATCGTCGAAGCGCCACGTGCCGAGCCAGTGCACGGAGCCGAGCAGGACGTCGAAGGGATAGCCGGCCAGGAGCCCGGCCACCTCGTCCATGCGCCCGGCGTAGTAGTCGACCTCGAGGCCGAGCACCACGGGGAGCCCGGCCTCCTTGGCGGCGAGGACGCACGAGACGTAGGCGTCGAGGTCGGCCCGGGCGTGGTCGTCCCAGTAGCGCCGCATCGAGGCGGCCAGGGCGGGGTCGGGCTCGGTGTCCCAGAAGCCCCGGAGCAGGCGGTCGGCCTGGGCGAAGCGAAAGAGGTGCTCGGTGAGCGCCACCTCGCTCACCCCGGCCTCCCCCGCGGCGTGGCAGTAGGCGGCCACGCGCTCGACCGTGGGCGCCTCGTCGCGCTGGCCGTGGGGCCAGAGGTGGAGGTGGTAGTCGAGCACGGGCCGGCCGGTCCCCGCCCCGTCTCAGGCCCCGACGACGCCGGTGTCGTCGGCCGGGCGGATCAGGGTGACCCCGTCGCGCACGGTGAGCTGCACCGCCACCACGCGGGGATCGGCCACCACGGCGTCGTTGAAGGCCCGGATGGCCTCGGTGTCGACCGACACGTCCCCGGCGTCGAGGACCCGGCCGCTCCACAGGGTGTTGTCGGCGGCGATGAGCCCCCCCGGGGCCAGCTTGGGGAGGACGGCCTCGTAGTAGCGGAGGTAATTGCCCTTGTCGGCGTCGATGAAGACGAACCCGAAGGGCCCGGACAACCCGGCCACGGTGTCGAGGGCCGGTCCCTCCAGCACCTCGATGCTCGCCGCGTGGGGGCTGGCGGCGATGTGGGCCCGGGCCACCTCGGCGTGGCGCGGGTCGAGCTCGCACGTGGTGATGCGCCCCCCCGGGGGCAGGCCGGCCGCCATGGCGATGGCCGAGTAGCCGCTGAAGGTGCCGATCTCGAGCACGTGGGCGGGGCGCAGGGCGTGCACCAGCATCTCGAGGAAGCGGCCCTCGAGCTCCCCCACCATCATGTGGGGGGCGTCCAGCTCGGCCCGCGTGCGGGCCGCCACCGCCTCGAGATGGGGGACGACCGGGGTGCTGTGCGCCGCGGCGTAGCGCTCCACGGCGGGATCGACGATGTCGGGCATTGGGGGTCCTCGGCCGCATCGTAGGCGCCGGCGGGGGGGCCGACGCGCCGTGCGCTACGAGGCCACCACGGGCCTGACCTGCCGCATGACGTCGTCGAGGGCGCGCATGTAGGTGCGGTGGGCGGCGGCGGTCCCGTCCCGGGCCGCCAGGGCGTAGGTGGCGTGGAGCCAGCGGTGGGAGTCGGCCACGGGATCGAAGGGCCGGGCGCCCCGGCCCGGCCGGACACCGGCCGCCTCGATGGCACCGAGGAGGCGGTAGAGGGCGGAGAGCTCGATGGTGGCGAAGTGCCGCACCAGGCGCTCGAGCGGCGACCCCGGCTCGGCCTTCCCCGCACCCCGCTCCTCGAAGCCCACCACCAGGTAGGCACCCACCAGGCCGTAGTGCTGCACCACGGCCTGGCGCGCCACGGGCCAGGGCTCGGGCCCGCCCAGGAGCCCGAGGGCCACGCGGGGGTCGGCCAGCACCTGGTCGGCCCGCAGCCCGAGGCCCTCGGTGTCCTCGCTCGCCACCGCCTCGCGCACCAGGGCCGCCGCCCGCCGGCACCGCTCGCCGGCGCGCCCCGGCGCCCGCCGGGGGCCGCCCGGGGCCGGTGGCCGGGTGCGGAGGGGGCCCGACCCGGGCCCGGTCCTGGCCCCGGGGCGCGGGCCCCACCCCCCCACCACGGCCAGGGCGCCGCGCTGGGGGCCGGGCTCGGCGGCGCAGGGGTGGCCGGCCCGGCACCACGCCGCCCGGGGGGCCACCAGGTTGGCGCAGGGACGGCCGGTGGTGGTGAAGGCGAACCCGCAGGGGCGGGCCCCGCCCGGGCCGAGCGCCCCGGGAACGGGCCCGGGGGCCGGGCCGAGAGGGGCGGGGGCGACCGGGAGGGGGGTCCGGGGCCGGGCCGCTCGTCGACTGCTCATGGCAGGGGAATCGGCACGGGACGGGCGCGTCTTCATCCAGGGACCGACAATCGGCACCCTCCGTGGCGGTTGGGGCTCAAGGACCCGGGCCCCGGCGGCCGATGGAACCCCGTGATCGAATCGCGGGGTCTGCTCGACGTCGCCGTCTGGCTGCCCGACGCCGTCGTCGTGGTCGACGCCTCGGCCCGCCTCGTCTGGGCCAACGATGCGGCCGAGCGGCTCTTCGGCATGGACAGCGCCCGCCTGGCCGGCACCGACGGCCTCGCCTTCGTCCACCCCGACGACAAGGAGGTGGCGGCGGTCTCCCTCACGAGCGTCCAGGGCAAGGACGTGGGCACCCCCATCGAGGTGCGGGTGCGCACCGCCGACGGCTGGCGCCTGGTGGAGATCATCGGCGCCAACCTCCTCGACCGGCCCACCGTGCGGGGGCTCGTCCTGTGCCTGCGCGACCTCACACAGCGTCGCCGCTGGGAGCTGGCCAGCGGCGACGAGGTGGGGAGGTTCCGCACCCTGGTGCACAACGCCGCCAGCGTCATCATGCAGCTCGACGCGGCCGGCCGCATCGAGTCGGTCTCGGCCGCCATCACCCGGCTCCTCGGGCTGGACCAGGAACTGGTGGAGGGACGCCCGCTGGTCGAGTTCGTCGCCGCGCACGACCGCGGTGCCTGGCAGGCGGCCCTGGCCCGCGCCGTCGACGTCCCGTCGTGGAGCACCTCCCCCACGGTGGTGGAGCTGGAGCTGCTGCGCCGGGGCGGGGCGGCGAGCGTGCCCTTCGAGCTGAGCATCGTGAACCTGCTCGACGACCCCACCGTGGGGGGCCTGGTGGTGTCGGGCCACGACATCACCCAGCTGCGGGCCACGCGCGAGGCCCTGGAGGAGTTCACCACCTTCGACGCCCTCACCGGCCTCCCCAACCGCGCCACGCTGCGGGCCCACCTGGAGCGCTGCCTCGAGAACCCCTCCACGGCCGTGGTCTTCCTCGACCTCGACGGCTTCCGCCCCCTGAACGAGCAGTACGGCACGGCCACGGGCGACGCCATCCTCCAGTGCCTGGCGCACCGCCTGGAGTCCTCGGTGCGCAAGGGGGACGTGGTGGCCCGCTACGGCGGGGACGAGTTCGTGGTGGTGGCCTCCATCGCCCGCCCCGAGGAGCTCGAGTCCCTGGCGGCCCGCCTGGCGGCCGGGATCGAGGAGCCGGTGGATCTGCCCGAGGGCACCTTCCACGTGAGCGCCAGCGTGGGCCTGGCCTTCCCCGGCCCGGGCGACACCGCCACCGCCCTCCTGGGCCGGGCCGACGCCGCCATGTTCATCGCCAAGCAGCACGCCGAGGGGGGCGGGCACCTCCAGCCCTGAGCGGCGCCGTCACGACCCCCACAGCTGCCCGCCCAGGCGCAGGAGCCCGGCCAGGTCGTAGATGTCGGTGTCGAAGTAGGGGACGCTCACGAGGGCCTCGGGCACGGTGGCCAGCTCGGCCCGCTGCTCGGCCTCGCGCTGGGCCACCACCCGGAAGTCGAGGTAGCTCCGGCTGATCTCGGCCAGCACCCGGCGCACCTGGTCGGCGTCCCCCCTGGCCACGGCGGGGGCCAGGGCGTCGGCGAACTCCCCGGCCCGGTCGCGCAGGCGCTCGGCCACCACCGCCCCCTGGCCGTCGCGCAGGTAGTCGGGCAGGACCTTGTTGAGCACGATGGCCCCCAGGTGCAGGCGTCGGTCCATGAGCGACTGGGCGAAGAACTCGGCCTCGCGCAGCGGCACCGCCTCCAGGGTCGACACCACGATGAAGGAGGTGCGGCGGTCGGCCATGAGCCGGTGCACGGCCCGGGCCCGCTCCACGAACCCGTCGTACATGGACTGGAAGAGGATGAAGAACTGGGCGATGTCCTCCAGGAACTGGGTGCCGAGGATGCGGTCCGCCACCTGGTAGAAGGGGCGCGACGCCAGGTTGACCACCCGCGAGCGGTAGGGGACGATGAGCCAGCGCAGCAGCCGGCTCGAGAAGAACTCCGCCATGCGCTCGGGGGCGTCGAGGAAGTCGAGGGCGTTGCGGGTGGGCGGGGTGTCCACCACGATGAGGTCGTAGGCGCCGGTGGAGTGGATCTCGAAGAGCCGCTCCATGGCGATGTAGTCGTGGCTCTGGACGAAGCGCCCCGAGATGTTGCGGTACAGGGGGTTGGCGAGGATCTCGTCCCTGGTGCGGGCGTCGGGGGCGTGCAGGCGGACGAGGTCGTCCCACGACTCCTTGGTGTCGAGCATGGCCGCCCACAGCTCGCCCCGGGGGGTCACCCCGGCGGCCTCGAAGGCCCGGGCCGGCACCTGGCGCTCGGTGTTCCCGATGCCGTCGAGGCCCAGGGCGTCGGCCAGGCGCCGGGCCGGGTCCACGGTGAGGACGAGCACCTTCCCCCCCAGGCGCGCCGCCGCCATGGCCGCCGCCGCCGCCGCCGTGGTGGTCTTGCCCACGCCGCCGGGCCCGCAGGCCACCACGATCTCGCGCGAGGCCAGCAGGCCGTCGAGGGTGACGGGGGCGGCGTCGGAACGTCGCCGGTGCGGCGACATCAGGCCTCGAGCTCCTCGCCCAGC
>DATJOV010000363.1:0-2675 GCA_035506735.1 Acidimicrobiales bacterium
CATGTCATCGGTGAAGTCGATCGTCTTGGGCGTCTTGAACTTGGCGAGACGACCCTCGCACCAGGCCAGGATCTCGGCGGCGAGCTCGGGGGACCCCTCGACGCCGTCGACAGGCTGGACCACCGCCTTGACCTCCTCGCCCCAGTCGTCGTGGGGGATGCCGAACACGGCGGCGTCGACCACCTTGGGGTGGCCCAGGAGGACGTTCTCGATCTCGGCCGGGTAGATGTTGGCCCCGCCCGAGATGATCATGTCGGTCTTGCGGTCGCACAGGAAGAGGAAGCCGTCGTCGTCGAGGTAGCCGACGTCGCCCACGGTGAAGAACTTGCCGATGCGGTTCTTCCGGGTCTTCTCCTTGTCCTTGTGGTACTCGAAGTCAGCGGACTGCATGGCCATGTAGACCGTGCCGATCTGGTTGGGCTCGAGGCGGTTCTCGTCGTCGTCGAAGATGGCGATCTCCGAGATGGGCCAGGGCTTGCCCACCGTGCCCGGCTTCGTGAGCCACTCCTCGGTGTTCACGATGGTGCCGCCCCCCTCGGAGGCGGCGTAGTACTCGTCGATGACGGGTCCCCACCACTCGATCATGGCCCGCTTGGTGTCCACGGGGCAGGGAGCGGCGGCGTGGATCATGTGCCGGAGCGAGGAGAGGTCGTACTTGTGCTTGACGTCCTCGGGCAGGGCCAGGAGCCGGTGGAACTGGGTGGGCACCATGTGGGAGTGGGTCACCCGGTAGCGCTCGATGAGCTCGAGCATCCCCTCGGCGCTCCACTTGTCCATGAGGACGAGGGTGTGGCCCATGTGGAGGGCGGCGCCGGAGAAGCGCAGCACGGCGGTGTGGTACAGGGGGGACCCCACGATGTGGACGTTGTCGTCGCGGGGGTTGATGCCGAAGAGGAGGAGGATGCCGGCCAGGCTGATGGCCATCTCGTCCGGATCGGCCCCGCTCAGGCTGCGGCGCACGCCCTTGGGGTGGCCGGTGGTGCCCGAGGTGTAGTTCATGGTGTCGCCCAGGGAGCGGTCCTCGGGGCGGTCGGTCTTCTGGTTGTCCCGGAGCTGGGCGTAGGAGGCGAAGCCCGGGATGTCCCCCACGGCCAGGCAGCGGGTGGCGGGGACCTCGGCCTCGTCGGCGGCGTCCAGGCAGGCCTCGGCGAAGCGCTCGTGGCCCACGAAGAGCTCGGCCCCCGAGTCCTTCACGATGTAGGCGATCTCCGGCGCCACCAGGTGGTGGTTGATGGGCACGATGTACCAGCCGGCCTGCATGGCGGCCAGGTAGATCTCGAACAGCTCGGCGCAATTGGGCAGGACGAAGGCGATGGTGTCGCCCTTGCGCAGGCCGAGCTGGCGGAAGGCGTGCACCACCTGGTTGGCCCGGCCGAGCAGCTCCCCCGCCTTGAACTCGGTACCGTCCGGCGCCACCAGGGCGAGATGGCCCGGCTCCTCCTGCGCCATGGCCCAGAACCCGAAGTCGGTCATCGTCGCTCCTCTGCTCGCGCCGGCACAACGCCCCCCGGAGGCCCACCGACACTAGAACGTGTTCTCGCCGCGGGCAAGGGTGCCGGCCCGCCACCCGCCCGGCCCGCCACCCGTGGCGTGCCCCGCCCCCCGCTCCCGTGCCCGGCGGGGGCGAGCCTCCTGGGTGCTGTGCCGGGGGGCCATGATCAGGGCCGACGCGGCGGGGTCCGGGATGGCTCGGCCCGTGGAGGCCGAACTAACGTCCCGTCAGATTTCGTCCGCCGGACCTTCGGGACGCCCCGGAGGGCGGGGGCGACGGCGTGGAAAGGACGACGACGTGGCTGGGTTCCTCGACGGCAAGGTGGTGGCCATCACCGGGGCGGGTGGCGGCATCGGCCGGGCCTGCGCCCTGGCCTGCGCGGCCGAGGGGGCCCGGGTGGTGGTGGCCGACCTCGGGGTGGGCCTGGCCGGGGAGGATCCCCACAGCGACGTGGCCGACGCCGTGGTGGGGGAGATCGAGGCCGCCGGGGGCGAGGCCGTGGCCGTGGCCGAGGACGTGAGCACCTGGGCCGGGGGCGAGCGCATCGTGAGCACGGCCGTGGACCGCTGGGGCCGGCTGGACGGTGTGGTGGCGGTGGCCGGCATCCTGCGGGAGCGGATGCTGTTCAACATGTCCGAGGACGAGTGGGACGCCGTGATCGCCACCCACCTCAAGGGGCACTTCACCGTGTTCCGCCACGCCGCCGCCGTCATGCGCAAGCAGGAGTCGGGGTCGCTCATCGGCTTCACCTCGGGGGCCTTCGCCGGCAGCGTGGCGCAGGCCAACTACTCGGCCGCCAAGGGGGGGATCGTCTCGCTGGTGCGCTCGGCCGCCGTGGGCCTGCACCGCTACGGGGTGCGTGCCAACGCCGTTGCCCCCGTGGCCCGCACCCGGATGTCGGCCAACGTCCCCATGGAGCTGGCCGAGATGGGCGAGCCCGAGGACGTGGCACCCCTCGTGGTGTTCCTCCTGTCCGACGCGGCCAAGGAGGTCACGGGCCAGGTGTACACGGCCGTGGGGGGTCGCATCGCGGTGTGGAACCAGCCGGTCGAGGTGCGCGAGATGAAGACCGAGGGCCGCTGGACGCCCGAGCAGATCGCCGAGCGCTTCGACGAGGTCGGCCAGGAGCGCATGGGGCTCATCGACCGCCTGGAGGCGATCCGCAAGGCGGCCGCCTCGGGCG
>DATJOV010000364.1:0-6150 GCA_035506735.1 Acidimicrobiales bacterium
CCCGATGCGACCGGCCGCGACGGACGGCGCCGTCTTGTCCTGTCGGTGTCCCGCGCCGGGGCCGGGACAACCCGGGACAACCCGGCCCCGTTCACACCCTCGTAACACTCGAGGCACAATCGACCCAGGTCCCACGGCGCCCGGCCGGTCCCGGGGCGGGTCCGTGCCGAGCGGGGTGGGACACGCGCCGCTGCCGCGGCGGCAGTGCCCGCTGTCGAGCTGCGCCGGCCTCCCCCCGGCCCGCACCACGGGGAGCCGGCACCGGGAGTCCCAGGTCGCCCCATGTATCTGTGGGCGCGTCGCCTCCCTCGTTGTCGTTGGGAGGACACCTCCCGTGCAGCGACGCCGAAACACGAGTCATCTCAATCACACGACCAATCTTCTGCGGGGAACGGTATGCGGCGCGTGGTGCCAGGTCCGGACACGGGACACGGCACGGTTGCAGCCCCCGCGTGACAGGCATCGAGGGACACGGGTGAGCACGCAACTTGCGCCACGGGCACACCAGGCGTCGGCCACCGCTGGGCCAGCCCTGCGGCCCGGCGTCCTCCTCGACCGCGACGGCACCATCATCGTCGACCACGGCTACGTCGGCTCGGTCGACCGCGTCGACCTGATCCCCGGCGCGGCCGAGGCCATCGCCCTGTTCAACCGGGCCGGGATCCCCGTCGCCGTCATCACGAACCAGTCCGGGGTGGCCCGGGGTCTGTACGGACCCGACGACGTCCGCGCCGTGCACTCCTTCCTCGACGGCCAGTTGGCCCACTACGGGGCCCGGGTCGACCGCTACTTCTTCTGCCCCTACCACCCCGAGGGCACGGTGGACCGCTACGCCCGCGTCAGCCCCGACCGCAAGCCCGGACCGGGCATGGCGCAGCAGGCCGCCGAAGCCCTGCACCTGGACCTGCCGGCCTCGTGGATGGTGGGCGACCGTCCCGAGGACGTCGGTGTGGGCCTGGCCGTGGGGGCCAGCGTGGCCTACCTGGGGGTCCTGGCCCGACCCGCCCCCCGGGTCCACGCCTTCCCCGACCTGGCCACCGCCGCCCCCTTCATCGTCGAGAGGATCGCCCCGTGACGTCGACCTACCCGGCCACCATTCTCAGTCCCCCGGACTTCGAGGACGCCGTCTGCTTCCCCACCACCCGCCACGCCCGGGCCTCGACCTACCTCTCGGCCTACTTCCGGGCCACCATGGCCGTGGCCGACTCCATCGACATCGAGGCGGTGGAGCGGGCGGCCGATCTCCTCCTCGCCGCCTACTCGACCGGCGCCTGCGTGTTCTCGTGCGGCAACGGGGGCTCGGCCGCCATCGCCAACCACCTCCAGTGCGACCACCTCAAGGGGGTGCAGACCGGGACCGACCTCACCCCCCGGGTCATCAGCCTGAGCAGCAGCGTCGAGCTCCTCACCGCCATCGCCAACGACATCTCGTACCACGAGGTCTTCGCCTACCAGCTCCAGAGCCAGAGCCGCCCCGGGGACGTGCTCATCGCCATCTCCTCCTCGGGGCAGTCCGCCAACGTGGTGCGGGCCCTGGGGTGGGCCCGCGACCACGGCCTGAGCACCATCGCCCTGACCGGCTTCGAGGGGGGCGAGGCCCGGTCACTGGCCGACGTCTCCATCCACGTGGCCTCGGCCAACTACGGGATCATCGAGGATCTCCACCAGGCGGTCATGCACACCATGGCCCAGTTCGTGCGCCAGTCGCGCATGAGCCCGGACACCATCGCCACCACCACCTTCTGACCGGTGAGCCTCGACACCCCGACCAGGGCCAGCGGCGCGGGCGCCCCCGACGGGCGGACCCGGCCGCGGCGCTCCCGCCCGGGCTCGATGCGCGTGGCCATCAACCTCCTGACCGAGGACCCGCAGCGCCCGTCCGGTGCCCACTGGTTCTGGACCCGCGTCATCCCGGCCATGGCGGACCAGCTCACCGAGGGGGAGGAGCTCCACCTCCTGGTCAGCCCGGCCTCGCGCCACCTGCACCAGGGATACGGGCCCAGGACCCGGTTCATCACCTACCCGTGGTCGAACGAGCGCCGCAACCTGCGCACCCTGTCCGAGCACCTCTACACGCCGCTGCGGCTCCCCCTCAGCCGCATCGACGTCTTCAACACCCTGATGGCCCCCCTGGTCTCGCCCACCATGGGCCTGGTGGTCCACATGAAGACCATGCACGCCTACACCGCCCCCGACGCCCTCGCCTTCGCCCCCCGGCTCTACCGGCGGATGAACTACCCCCGGTCGGCCCGGCTGGCCGACACGGTGATCATCAACTCCAAGAGCATGCGGGACGAGGTGCTGCACTACCTGGACGTGGACCCGGGCAAGCTCGCCCTCATCTACGAGGCCGTCGACCACGAGACCTTCCGTCCCGGAGACGCCGAGGAGGCCCGGCGCCACGTCGAGTCCCTGGGCATCACCAAGCCCTTCACCCTCTTCGTCTCGTCGCTGTGGCGCTACAAGAACTGCGACGGCCTCCTCCGGGCCTGGGCCCAGGCCTTCCCGGCACCACGCTCGCGCCAGCTCGTGATCGTGGGCCACGGCCGCGACGGGGACTACGCGGCGGAGCTCCGGGACCTGGCCTCCGAGCTCGGCATCGCCCAGGACGTCGTCTTCGTGGGCGGCGTGGCGCTGGAGGAAACGCCGCTGTTCTACCGGGCGGCGGAGGTCTTCGTCTACCCCTCGTTCAACGAGACCTTCGGGCTCCCCATCCTCGAGGCCATGGCGTGCGGCTGTCCCGTGGTCACCTCGGACACGAGCTCGATGCCCGAGATCGCCGGCGGGGCCGCCGTGCTGTGCGATCCCCACGACCCGGCCTCCATCGCCTCGGCCATCACCCGTGCCGTGGAGGCCGGCCCCGAGCGCCTGCGCAGCGCCGGGCTGCGCCGGGCGGCCGAATTCCGCTGGGAGCGGACCGCCACCGAGACCCTGGCCGTCTACCGCGACGTGACCGAGCGCCGCAGGAGCCACCGAGCATGAAGATCCTCGTGACCGGAGGGGCGGGCTTCATCGGCTCCCACACCAGTCGCCGCCTCCTCGAGGAGGGCCACGACGTGGTGGTCCTCGACGCCCTCCTGCCCCCGGTGCACCAGCCCGGGAGGGTCCCCGACATCTGCGCCGAGGTCGACTTCTACCGGGGCGACGTCCGCAACCGCGAGCTCGTGGCCAACCTGCTGCGGCGGGTCGACGCCGTCTACCACTTCGCCGCCTACCAGGACTACCTGCCCGACTTCTCCCGGTTCTTCGACGTCAACGTGGTCTCGACCGCCATGCTGCTGGAGATCATCGTGGCCGAGCGCCTCGACCTGGCCCGGGTGGTGGTCGCCTCCTCGCAGTCGGCCATGGGCGAGGGCCTCTACCTGTGCCCGGAGCACGGCGAGCAGCTCCCCGCCATGCGCAGGGAGGCGGACCTGGCCGCGGGCCGCTGGGAGCTCACCTGCGCCACCTGCACCGGGCCCATCACCTACCGGCCCACGCCCGAGACCGTGTCCAACCCCCAGAACGCCTACGGGATGTCCAAGCTGGGCCAGGAGATGGCCGCCCTCAACCTGGGACGGCGCTACGACGTGCCCGTGGTGGCCCTGCGCTACAGCATCGTGCAGGGCCCGGGGCAGTCCGTCTACAACGCCTACTCGGGGGCGTGCCGCATCTTCTGCCTCCACTACCAGCAGGGCTCGGCCCCCACCGTCTACGAGGACGGCAACGCCGTGCGCGACTACGTGAACATCCAGGACGTGGTGGACGCCAACCTCCTGGTGCTCTCCGACGAGCGGGCCCGGGGTCGGGTCTTCAACGTGGGGGGCGGCCGGGCCGTGACCACCATGGAGTTCTGCGACATCGTCATGCGCCACTACAGCTCCGAGCACCGGGGCCGGGTCACCGGGGAGTACCGCTTCGGCGACACCCGCCACATCCTCTCGGAGATCGGGGCGCTCGGTTCCCTGGGATGGTCGCCACGCCGGACACCGGACGAGTCGGTGCGGGACTACGCCGCCTGGCTCGACGGCAAGGACGGCCTGGACGGGATCCTGGCCGAGGCCACCTCCACCATGCGCGCCCTCGGCGTGGTGCGCAGCGCCGGCCGGTGAAGGCCGTCCTCCTCGCCGCCGGGCTCGGGACCCGGCTCCGGCCCCTCACCGACACGTCGCCCAAGTGTCTCCTGGCCGTCGACGGCGTGACCCTCCTCGACCGCTGGCTCGACGCCCTGGCCGGCGCCGGGGTGGACGAGGTCCTGGTGAACACCCACCACTGCCCTGACCTCGTCGACGGGCACCTCGCCACCCGGGCCGGACCGCCCCGGGTGCGGACCGTGTTCGAGCCCGTCCTCCTGGGGAGCGCCGGGACCCTGCTGGCCAACCGCGCCTGGATCGGGGACGATCCCTCGTTCCTGGCCTGCAACGCCGACAACCTCACCGACTTCGACCCCGGGATCCTGGTCCGGGCCCACCTCGGGGCGGCACCGCGCCCCGTGGCCACCGTGGCCCTGTTCCACACCCGGCACCCCTCGGCGTGCGGGATCGTCCAGCGCGACGGGGACGGGACCATCGTCGAGTTCGCCGAGAAGCCGGCCCGGCCCGTCGGGAACCTGGCCAACGCCGGCATCTACGCCTTCGAGACCGGGGCCCTGGAGCGCTGCCGGGGCGGGGACGGCCCCCTCGACATCGGCTTCCACCTCCTCCCCCACCTCGTGGGGCAGGCCCGCTCGGTGCTGGTCGAGGGGTTCTTCCTCGACATCGGGACCCTGGAGGACTACCGCGCCGCCCAGGTCGAGTGGCCGGCCCGGGGTGCGGCGTGATCGTCACCCAGACGCCCCTGCGCATCGGGTTGGTGGGTGGGGGAACCGACCTGCCGGGCTACTACCGCCACCACGGGGGTCGGGTGCTCAACTGCACGGTGGACAAGTACGTGTACGTCATCGTGAAAGAGCGCTTCGACGGCGACATCTACGTCAACTACTCCAAGAAGGAGATCGTCTCCAAGGTCGCCGACCTCGAGCACGAGCTGGTGCGCGAGACCATGCGCAGCGCCGGGGTGGAGGGCGGGGTGGAGATCACCACGCTGGCCGACATCCCCTCCTCGGGCTCGGGCCTGGGCTCCTCCTCCTCGGTCACGGTGGGCCTCCTCCACGCCCTGTTCGCCTACCAGGGCAGGCAGGTGAGCGCCGAGGTGCTGGCCGAGGAGGCCTGCGCCATCGAGATCGAGCGCTGTGGCAAGCCCATCGGCCGCCAGGACCAGTACGTGGCGGCGCTGGGCGGCATCCGGGACCTGCGCTTCGGACCGGGGGACGCCGTGGTGGCCGACGAGGTCTCGCTCGCCCCGGCCCAGCGACGGGCCTTCCAGGAGCAGATCATGCTCTTCTACACGGGCATCACCCGCAGTGCCAACGCCATCCTCCAGGAGCAGTCGGCCGCCATGGAGGACCGCCTGCACGAGATGCACGCCCTGCGGGACCTGGCCGCCGAGGCTGTGGCCCACCTCGTGGCCGGGGACCTCGAGGGCCTGGGGGCCGCCATCAACGAGAGCTGGCTGGTCAAGCGCAAGCTGGCCTCGGGGGTGTCGACCACCGAGATCGACTTCGCCATCGAGCGCGCCTTGAGCGCCGGGGCGTCGGGGGCCAAGGTGACCGGCGCCGGCGGCGGGGGCTTCCTCTTCGTGATCTGCCCCCTCGAGCACCAGGGGGCGGTGCGACGGAGCCTGGCCGAGATGCCCGAGCTCCCCGTCAAGCTCGACCGCTTCGGATCGCGTGTGCTGCTCAACGTGTCCCGTGACATCTGGTGCTGACGGCGCCACCGCGCCGGGAGGGCCGGAGCGGCCCGCCCATGTATCACCGACAGGCGACGCCCCCTCGTAGCAGTGGCCTCCCGCGCCGGAGGCCCGCGCCGCCCATGGCGGCGGACATGGCGTCGCAGCGTGGTCCTATCCCCGCCCAGGAGCAGCGAAGAATCGTCATGGGGACTGTCGCCGAGGGCGTGGACTCGATCAGGGACCCCGGGATCGGGGCACCGGCCGCCGGCGCCGCCCGGTCGTCCCAGGACGGTCCCGTGGCCGCCACCCCCCGCCGGGCCGACGACCCCCGCATGCTCCGCGCCGCCCTGGTGGTGGGCGACTTCGTAGTGGTGGCCGGTGCCTGGGCCCTGGGCGGCTTCC